>JBDSHB010000257.1:0-5041 GCA_039918695.1 Nitrospirales bacterium
CAACTTGGCTTTCCAATCCAGCGAACTGTGAAGCCAGTTGTTGGTTCATGCGATTGACTTCATCGGCCAATTCCTCAATTTCATCTCCGGTGGATAAGGTAATGGGCTCGCGATATTCCCCCCTGCCGATTTGTTGGGCAGCTTCCTGAAGGCGACGAATGGGTGCGGCAATACGATTGGCCGCTATATATCCCAATGTGACGAGCAAGGCGACACCCAGTAACCCAAAAGTCGCTGTCCATTTAAAAAAATGTTCTATAGGGGCAAAGACCTCCTCTGTTGATTGCCAAACAAACATATGCCAGGTCTGGCCGGTGGATATTTGGGTAATCTGACGAGTGTTGCTCAGGGGGGCGAATCCAATGATGGAAGATTCAGTGCCCCCATGCCCATCGCTTGGAGCTGGCGTCCATCCCGGATGCAGCGGGGTGACGAGGGGAATAAGCCGGGTGTCACTAATGGAGGTCCCGGTTGGAAGAATCGGGCAGCTCAAGACGACGCCACGGCTGTCAATGAGCATGACATGGCCGGTTTTACCAAATCGAATAATGTCGATGGAAGGGGCAAAGAATTCCTTGGCGTCATAAATACGGTGCAGGACGCCGATGGCTTCATACCGCAAGCTATCCATAATGGGGAGTGCGAGAGTAAAGGTATAGACTCCCCGAAGTGAATCAAACGCGATTTGGCCGATATACGGTTGACCGACTCCATTGTGGAATGCGCCTTTCCACCATGCTTCTTCTTGATGGAGATAGGGAACATCGGAATCCAGGCTTGCGACGACCCGGCCTGCGCGATCGGTGATAAATAAGCCACGTGTGGCGGACCGGGTAATGACCGGAATGGGATGCCCCGGGTCCATAAATGTTCCCCCCACATGTTCTTGCAGGACCTCGGCAAATGGTCCTTTCAGAATTCTTTGAAGGATGTTCGCCTCCCTGCCGTTCCAGGCTTCTTGTTCTTGTTTTAGGGTGAGAGCCAGTTCTTGGGGATTCAACTCACTGAGGGCATCGCGGGTCCGTTCGAGTTGTTTAATGATTTTGACATCAGTGGTCAGTAAGGCCGTGCGGGCGAGTTCATCAGCCATGACCAGATCAAGCTTTCTGGCCGTTTCGGTTGCGAGGGCTTCAAAGCTGGATCCATTGACCTCCTGAATTTCCTGGGTGCCCTGATAGAAAGCCAGCATGAGTCCAATGAGCAAGGGAAGGGCGCCGACCAGCAACATGGACAGGACCAGTTTTTTGGTCAGTCCTTTTTTTCTTTTGGCGGGTTTAGGTTGAGGGCTTTTCACTAGACACCATATCTTCTGCAGGAGAAATGGCGGGGAAGGACAATCGGAACGTGGTGCCTTTTCCCTGTTCGCTTTCGACTTGGAGATCCCCATGATATTTTTTGACAATCGTTTTGACGTTATAGAGTCCGAGGCCCGTCCCTTGGCCCTTAGGTTTAGTTGAGAAGAAGGGATTGAAAATTTTTTTGAGGTGTTCGGGGGAAATGCCACTGCCAGTATCGCTGATGGCAATCTGAACTGTTCCATTGATGTGTGAGGTGGTAATGCTGAGGCTGCCTTTTTCTTCCATGGCATGAATGGCGTTGGTAATCAGATTGATGAATACCTGGAGGATTTCTTCGGGTTTCGCCTGGACGGTCAAGCCGTTTTGGTAATGTTTCTGAACCGTAATTTCTCGAAATTTTGTCGCAAACCTGGAAATGCTTAAGGCTTCATCCAGTCTCGCATGGAGGTCGATTCGTTCGAGTTCCTGATGACTGGATGTGCGAACATAGTCAGTGATATTTCGTGAAATGGCTTGAATGCGTTGCGCCGCCTCATGGATGCTGGCGGCATGTTGTCGAATGCGGTCGAGATTGGTTTCCTCTTGAATTTCTTCGGCCATCGCCAAAATGACATACAGAGGGTTATTAATGTCATGGGCAATCCCTGAGGCAAAGGTTCCCATGCTGGCTAATTTTTCCGATTGAAACAGTTGGGCTTGGATAAAGGTTTGATGTTGGATCAACTCTGAGAGAACTTTGGCGGCGGTCCCTCCAAGTACTTCAGCCCCACTGTGTTTGTGCTCCGTAATATATGATGGAAGAATGGGATCCCCGGTCACGTCGATGATCAAATTCAACTTGTCTTCCTGAATAAGCTTCAGGGGGTGAGAGACTGTCGGGATATTGTGAAGTCTGGCAAGTTGAAAGCCCAAGGCGTGAGGATTGGTGTCGGCAATGCCCAATAGACGGATATGGGGTAAATTAAGAAAGGATTCCAACATGGCCGTTCCCCCCTTGCCGGCCCCGAGAATGGCAACGGTAATTGGAGGATCAACGGTTGACATGGAATCCCTCCTTGATTGTTGGAGTAGAGGATGAGGTGAGGCTAAGGTCGAGTGCGGAGCATGAGATGTTTCTCCATGCTGCAACGTCCATATGATATAAAGCCCTATCCTGAGGATAGGGCTCTACACGATATACCATAGTCTTCTTCATGGGGAACGATTCTCCCGTGAGAAGAACATCGGAATCTGGAAAGTCAGTTCCGTTAGATTACAGGCGATTGAGATCTCGTTTTTCCATGGCAGTGGCCACAGATTTAATTAATTTTTCCTTTTCAACCGGTTTGACGAGATAATCCACGATCCCTTGCTTAAGAAATCCCGTGGCCATTTCCATGTCCGGGAATCCCGTGAGTACGATGAGTGGAACGCGTGGGTATTGTTGCTGAAAATAGTTAATGGCTTCCACGCCGTTGATTTTTGGCATTCGAATATCGGAAATGATGACGTCCAACATTAAGGGGTTTTCGCCTTTCTGCACTTCCTGAATAGCCTTTTCCCCATCCTCAGCCTCGATGACGTCATATCCGGCCTTTTCGAGAGTCATCCGCACAACTTTTCGGACATCGGGCTCATCATCCACGACGAGAACCAGGCCGTTGGTTTTGTGTCCTCCAAACATTGCTGCAGTTGTTTCCGCCATCACTGTTCTCCTTTGTTGTTAGGTGAGTAGCCTGATTGGATTTTCAATTGGTCAAAGGGAAAAGAAGAATGTTCTTATCTCTTCTGAATGAACGATTTTATCGTAATCAACTAATAAGAGAAAGGGTTAATTTGGCCTTAATAATGGGCATATTTGGAATGCCAAGGGAGGTTATAGGGTAAATCTCTCTGGCATGCCCAATACTCTTCCTCAAGCCTGCCTGTAAATTGTCCTGTTTTCCGCTTAGATGATTCCCTTTCTCTTGCGGGTGCCAAAAGTGAACTCGCATTCTTAGAAAGTGTTGGCAATGGGCTGGTGTCTCCCTTATTCAACCTGCATTCATCATCTCGATGTTTGGCTTGGATGGTCAGATCCCGCCATGGACTCTCTGGGGAAATGAGGAAGCATGGGGGATGAGTTCCTGGCGGGTGCCTTGCTGGATGGCCCGGTGTGATGATTGGGAAGGGAACGATTACAGTCATTCTCTCACGAGTTCATATAAATTTTTCGACGAGGTACGGTATTCTGGAAAGAGATGGGATTGATCGGTTTCCCATTTTAAAAGGCGAGCGGCCGTGTTGAAGAGGGAATGCGGATCATCAATCAACAAACATGATAGGGGAGGAAAATTCTGAAGGACGGGTTTAGGAGTGTGGTTACTTCGTGGTCAAGATGATCGTTCCCTGCCAATCCGTGGACGGAGGATGGCTTCGATAATGACTGCATAGGTTCAAGTAATAATGACTGGGACCGTCTTCCCCCCGATGGTGAATGCAGGTTCGAAACGATTCTTCAGCCTGGTCCCACCGACGGGCATGAAAAAATTCTAATCCGTGTGAAAAAAAATGGATGGCTTCCTGGCACATAGCATCCGCTTCGGTTTCCCGACAGAGGAGTTCATAAATCACCACCGGCCTCGTTTTCCCGATTAATTGAAAAATTCCTACCTTTCGGGTGAGAATGCCGGAGAGATCTTCTACGACGAGTTGAGAAGCCAGCAGTCGAGTGCCGAGCTGCTTATTGAGGTTCTCAATCCGGGAGGCGGTGTTGACGATATCGCCCAATGGGGTATAGGAAAAATACTCCCCGGCCCCGACATCCCCCGTAAACATTGGGCCGCCACTTAATCCCACACGGGTGGGGAGGGAATAGCCAGGCTCCGACTTGTTGAATCGAGCTACTGCGGCCAACAGGTCCAGCGCAGTCTCACACACGGTCTTGCGCAGTTCGGGAGTGAGCCTGCCTGCAGGCCAAATGGCTAAGACCGCATCCCCGGTAATATCTGACACCATACCCCCTTGTTTCCGGACAGGAGTACACAACGCTTCGAAATATCGATTCATCAATGCTTGTAATTGGTGGGGTTGCTCCTCCAGGGCTTCGGAAATTTTTGTATAGCCTTCGGCGTCCGTGAGGAGGCAGAGGCCATGGACCGCCTGTCCTTGGCTTTGAATTTCTTCAATCCTTCGTGCAAGAGGTTTGATGACCGGGGCCGGGACATAATCCGCCAATGCCTTTTCAGTGATCAGCCGTTGCCGGTTCACATCACGATACGTGCTGAATAATGCGGCAAACAGGCCCAGGGGAAGTTGAACCAGCAAAGGAATCACCAGTGGGAACCAGAGGGCCTGTGTGATAAACACCCACACGATGACGCCGAAATACACCATCCCGAGCCACAGCCCAAGTCCTGCCAGGGAGGCGATTAGAAGGCCACTCCGGTGTTGCAGGCGTGTGGTCGACATCAGAAAACCTGCTGTCCCCACGAGAATCCCCCATACCAGCAACACGGACAGGTGGAGATACAGGGGCAGTGGAGTCACATGATGTCTCTCAAGAAGATTGGCAAACGCGGTCGCGGCAATTTCCACACCGCTCAGATCAAGTCCGTCTTTTGATGTAAACACGGTTGGAAATCGGTCTTGCTGTTCACTTTGTACTGTTTCGGATAGCCCCACAAAGACCACCTTGCGGGAGAAGTCAAAGGATGAAGGTCTGCCCAACCGCTGAGAAGAACAAGAGGTAAGCACACAAAAATAGGGAACCGTGAACACCGTTC
>JBDSHB010000258.1:0-6568 GCA_039918695.1 Nitrospirales bacterium
CCCTCGGCGCTCGCCACGGGCTTGACTGAGCCAATGCTCCATTTGTTTGCCTGCAGCTTCCCGGCCTCCTAGACCAAAGGATAATGCCACCGCCACGGCAATCGCTCTAAGAGTCAGTCCGAAAGCCAGATTGACGATTTCATTGGCCAACCCCATGGCTCGTAAACTCATGGCAATAACCAATACAAGAATGGCGAATCGAGCAATATTCGCGACGCCTCCTGATTGAACACCATGGATCCGGATAATCGTATTATAAGCCAAATTCGACAACCAGAAGCCGATGGCAATGATGGCGCTTCCCAATAAGACCTGGCTGCCAAATTCAATAAACATGGTGACCAATTCGGACACCTGGTGAAAACCTAACTGGTTGGCGGCTTCGACAACCGCAAATAACATAAGGGCAGGGTAAGTCCACCTGAACGCAAATTCTCTCAATTTCCGGGGAAAATGGTTTCAAGCATAAAATCCTGAATGACGCTGAGTATCGATTGGCATTATGACATCGTTTCAAAAAATTCGGCAGGCCTCGTCCTCAGGAATGCCGCATTTTTTCATTACCTATTTGTTTAACAATCAAGGTCGGTGATAGATCACACGCGTCCCATTCTACCTCCATGAAGGTCTGCGTATACCGAGTCGGCGGATTTCAAATTAACTCATGCCGGTCCTAGGACATGCCTGATCCACTATGCGGACTTCGCTAATTCGGAAGTACAATGTCCGCACTTTGTGGCCTGAATGGGAATCGTCATGTGGCAGAATTTGCATTCTTTCGTTGTAGGATCCGCAGGCGGGGCCTTTTTTTCTTCACGTTTCATCTGATTAATGGCTTTAATCATTATAAAAACGGCAAAGGCCACAATAAGAAAACTAATAACCGAATTAAGGAAGACCCCATAATTCACCGTAACGGCGCCCGCTGCCTGAGCCTCGACCAACGCATGATACGGGCCGGGGGGCACTCCATCCTTAAGGGTGACAAACAGGTTAGAAAAATCAACGCCACCCAACAAGAGTCCAATAGGAGGCATCAACACATCGGCCACCAGCGATTTGGCAATGGTGCCGAAGGCCCCTCCAATAATGACACCGACGGCCATGTCGACAACATTGCCTCGCATGGCAAACTCTTTGAACTCTTTGAGCATTACATCCTCCTTATCATGAGAGTGGACGATAGAACCGTTTGTTCTCCAGAATTAAAAACGTGAGGGAGTCACAAAAGGCCGCATCATCCTCTCGTAACACAAAATTAAATGCAAGATCCGTCCAGACTTTCTTGTTCTTTATCCAACCGGACGTTCACCTACAATTTCTTTGCGAGTCATGGGACAAAAACATCAGCTTCCGTAAAGAAAGCCTGGGGCGACTAGCCTATCCTTGCCTATTTCCAGTTGAAGACCCCCTCTAAAAGCCCCAACTGTCAAGTTCAGCTCGAATAGGTAGTCGCCCTGGGCGTTCTGCACCGTGACAAAAAATTTCAACCGCGACGCTCGGAATCCTCCTCGATTTGTGATGGGTGTCCTTGCGTTTTCAAAGACAATAACTCATCCATCACTTTTCCCGTCTGGCGATAATCCAACGGTTTTTTCAGCACACGAAAAAGCCCCGTTTCATCCGATGGAGGAAGATCTCCCAATACCACCACCAAAGGATAACCTGTGACATAGGAAGATCCATGGCCCCTGCCATGCTTAAATTGCTCCAGAAAGTGGTTGTCAATGAATAGTGCATCAAAACCCTTCCAAGTTTGTTCCACCATGACCTCTGGCAATTCCTCAAGGTATTCGCAATCATACCCGTGCAGTTTTATTATCTGTCCCAGGAAATCACGAATTACGTGATCCAGACTGACGATCAAGACGCGACCTAAACAGGATCTCGAATTGAGAGTTTCATTTTTCGGCATTCGCATAAGGTCACTTCCTTCCAAGCGGCTGGGGAAAAAACGTCTTGTCGAGGCACGCCCCATTCGGAGTGGGTTGATCAACCTTCAGCATGTGTTAATCCCCATTTGGAATAGGCACAATTCTCTCCTCGCCTTCGGACAGGCCCCATCCTTCTCATGACTCACTGATTTCTGATCTCGCTCGGCCATTCCTATGCCAATACAAAACTTCTCTTTGCCAATGCTCATAGATCACATGTGAATTCCTCTTTGAGACCGGATCCCTACTATATTCTGCACATCCGGTGGCAATACGTACGTCACCGAGTAAAAGGTGATTCCTAACATGAGACAAATGGTCATGGTGCCTAACTCCTTTCTGGATAGGATGATTCATACCTCCCAGGAGAGGTGTTATTACAATGTACGAAAGCATCCATGACATTGGATTTCTTTTTACGAAAAAATTGAGATTGTTTTTTTGAATATCCAATAAATTGGATTTTTCCCTCAGTTTTTGATGATTTTTCATCATGGATAAGGCGGTAGTATCGCTTCGTACAGTAAGGACCGTTCCCTTATCTTTTTTGATCACTTTGACGACTGACACTTTCTCCGGGACCTTCCCGTCCCATTTCGAATGGATGGCTAGCCTCGGGGAAATGTCTTTGCCATTCCACGCCATCCGTGGTTCCAGCCCTTCCGGATCTATTCCCAAGGTAAAAATCAATAGGCCGAATATTCCGAGTGCACTACAGAGACTCATGAAAAAAAATGTATGAGGTCTTTGAATCTTCATTGTTTGGGATCCCACATTCCTATTGGTTACCCATATCTACTAACAATAGTCATGCCAAATACAATTTCATTAATTTTCAATCAGTTATATTTAATAGGTAAAACACACGTTCCCATTATGAGACACCCGATTGTCTCAAGGTGTTTCAGGGGATAAATTTTGAATCACGTGAGGGAGAGAAAAGAAAGAGTGAACACAGGAAGGAAAGAAAACTTTGAGGGCCCGAACACTCGCCATGTCCGAGCCCGCCAATTACAACCGAGCCTTATGACTCAAAAGCATATCCGAGCGACAGGATATATTGCGTGTCCGCTTTTTTGGTTCCAGGAGCCGGGGAGTTATCGTACCGCCAATTGATCTGAAAGGTTGTAATAACGTCCTCCCAGATATTCATACGAATACCTTGTTGAGAGATCACATACCAATCACTGGTTTTATCAAGAGAGGGGAATCCTTGATGCTGATGAAATAGCGTCAGATTGGGCAGGACGGGCCAATGAAGATTCACCGCCCAACGACCGGTAAAATAATTGATATCTTCCGAACGTTTAAAGTCCTCATTAAAATACCCCAACCCGACTTCACCATGGAGTTGCATTTTGTTCAAGTAAGGGCTGTCATAATCTCCCTCGTCGATGAGTTGATATCCGGGACGGCAAAGACCGATGAACAAATATTAAGATCTTGAAACGTATCCTGCTCAAACAACACACCGGTATAAGAATAGAACCGCTTAGTCACAAAAAATTCATTTTGATGGTGCCATGGGCATTGCGGACATTTAACTGACCATCATTCTCGCCATACTGGTACCGTCCCAATATACTCAGTCGTAATCGTTCGCTTCTCACCACCAGTTCACCCACAAAACTAAAGTTTTTCACGTCCGTGTTGCCGGAGGCAATCGACCCGCCAAAATCGAATCAAGCTGCACCGCTATGGGTTCGGGTAATTATTCGGTTTTGACATCCAACCTCCCTGGCTGCGTCATAGCCCGTTTCCGTTGCAGGATGGTTCCATTACTCAGAACAAAACTCATGGGGTCCTCGGTATCGATTCCCGTGACTTCAGACCACTTGATGGTGATGGGATCTCCCTCATGGAACAAGGCCTTAATCTGAATCTTGCCCTCGGTCATTTCCACGATTTCCCCATACACCTGACTTCCATCTTTAAGCGTAATTTTCCCAATGGACCGGCCAGAGACCAACCCGGCACGACCAGTAGACTTAGACTCAAGAACGCACAGCACAGTACTAGCCTTCTGCTTATTGAACATCCTTAATTTTTGAAAGACCACAAACGCACGGCCAGAATTGGTCGTTGGATATTCCGTAGACCCGATCCAATAATGCTGTTCTCTTACTTGGATGAGAGGGGTGGGGTGAGAACTTTGCGGATATTTCTCTGGAGTTTTTCTATTTCCTAGCTAGAAATCTCACCACATATTCTTTTTCCATAGAACAATCGAAGGCAAATGGGGGTGCCAATTGCACTTCATCGTGAAGAAATCCTGCAACCAACTTCAGGGGTTTTAGGTCGCGTATGCGTTATTGAGAATTCTTGGAGTCAGGAGCTGAAAGGTCTGAATCTTCTTGAACAATATGCAACTCGGTTAAGCGGCGATAAAAGGTGGAACGGCTCATACCGACAAGTTTGGCGGGAAAGTTACAAGGTTGAAGTTTCAAAGGCTAGCCAAAACATCGTAAATCTCTATAGAAAGAACGTGAGGAATGAAACTACGATATACGGGAATGGGGATAAGAAGTTCAGGAAAGGGGGAAACTTATATTCGTTTTTTCACTAATCTTTCTCCGGTTCGGCATTCCCATGTTTATGCGTGACTCGATCTTCGTCAAACATATCGGCCATTTCTTGAGCCATTACATCATTATCATGCGGGAGAGAGACAACAGACAATTCTTTTTTTATTTTTTTGGGAGAGTCGGCCTTGGGATCTTTGGCCTCGGCTGTTTCAGAATCGTTGGGTTCTTCAGATGTATTTTTGTGATCCATGATGACAATCTCCTCTACGATGATTACTCAAACGATTCCAAATGTGACTGCTCAGGGAACTTGAGTTGACAACCGGGACAAGTCACAAAATAGACGGATTCACGTACCGAGAGCACGGCTCTCAAATCCAGAGACACCCCGCGATGCCGACAAGATGGACATGGAATTTCCTTGAGATGATAGGGAATATCCGGCTGTGTTTGTACATAAAACTCCATATCGGTATGGACGGGAAACATATAATGACACCCTATGCAAATCGCTTTCCATTCCCCATCTTCCGTTGCCGTCCTGGAGTCAATTCCAAAACGGTTGGCCTTGCAGATTGGGCACTTCACTTCCCCTAACCGTTCTTCAACCTGCTTGATGCTTAATTGTGTCATGCTTATTCCTTATCCACGCTATTGAGCACGTCTCATTCAAAGTATAGGCTTCTCCCAGAGATCCCGCAACCAGACACTCCAGATCCTCTTCACAGGCCAGTCTTCCCGTTCAAAGCCTGGCTTAATCTCATCTGATCACACTTGAGCCGGGGTATATTGGCCTGACCAAATAAATACCTCACTAAAAAATGAAAATGGCAATACCCAGTGCCACTTCGAATCTGATACAACCTTCCCTACCAATAAAGGAAAAACTGACCCACGTGCGCTCACCTCTTTCATTTTCCATTTTTTCCGCGTAACCTTTTATGCCCGAGCTCCCTGAAGTCGAAGTCATCCTCAACCATCTGAACCGGCATATTCGGGGCGGAACTATTGAAACGCTCACCATTCACCGTTCGGATATTGTGCGCATAGGGCATGACCTCATTCCCTGGTTTCAGCGATCCACGATCACCAATATTGCGCGGAAAGGCAAATGTCTAATCTTTACCTGCCATCGAGCCAACGAAACCCGGTATCTGCTTTCAGAGCAGGGAATGACCGGGCTTTGGTTTTTCCATCCAGCCTTGGCCTCAACCCCTCAACACATCCATTGCCGCATCGAGATTTCCGGAGTTCGGTCCACCGAGTTGCACTACTGGAATCCCCGACGATTTGGCCGGCTCTGGCTGTTCGCCCCACCGGATTTGGAAGCCTTCATGCAACGCCGATTCGGCTATGACGCCCTGGACATAGGAGAACAACCCTTTATCCAGCTCATTCAAAGTTGTCGAGGCCGACTGAAACCATTTCTCCTCGATCAACATCGCCTCGCCGGAATTGGAAACATCTATGCCAATGAAATCCTATTTCGCGCCAGAGTGCACCCCCAGGCTCACGGCTATCGGCTGGGCGTCTCAACCTGTCAACGGCTTTACGACACTATGCACACCGTATTACAGGAAGCTATTCTTGCTGGAGGCTCTTCCATCAGAGATTTTCGTGCTCCCGATGGATCACAGGGACACTTTCAGGAAGCGCATCAGGTATACCAGAAGGCAGGATTGCCATGTTCGCATGGGTGTCCAACCCTCATCACGCGCATGCAAAGTGAGCGCAGCTCATTTTATTGTTCGACCTGCCAAAAGAGACGGTAATCTCCCATTTCGTTCCTTGAGCCAACCTCAAACCTCTGCTAGAATCAGTATATGAGTGTGATTGTGGCTAACAGGAGGTGAATCGAATCCTACGTGCGAAAATTTAAACTACGAGAAGGGGTCGATTTAGCCAATCTTTTCGGCCCGCACGATCTGCACCTCAAAATGATCGAAGGGGAGCTCCAGGTCCGAATGGCGGCCCGTGGCGATGAGATCACCCTTCACGGTCAACCAGAGTCAGTTCTGCGGGCCGAACACATTTTGCGGGAATTAGCCGATTGGACCCGAACCTATTACGAACTGAAACCTGACGATATTTCACGAGCCATTCTGGCGA
>JBDSHB010000259.1:0-4662 GCA_039918695.1 Nitrospirales bacterium
TTGCCAAATGCTGTTCGGAATAGATAAGGCAAACTCTGCCCAGGTAGTCGAGGGTATTCGAAAGCACCTGGGCTATTCCGTCGAAGGAAACGCGTGTCGCATGAATTGGGAGCTGTTATTCATCAAAGCCAGGAAACTCTAGGCCGGAATTGCGGGCCGCTGTATCGAAGGATGCGAAGAACAAAAGAACTACGATCTACAATGATAATCCTTGGGAACTGTGGTCGCCGAGAACAGAAATGGTGGAAATAACATCTATCCTTCAGACACTCGAAGGTTCCGAAGTCACACATATTTTTACCCACCACGTCACTGCGTTAATCCACCGGTATGCTCTTGAGGAGTTCTTACCTGGATGCGACCATTACGACCAACGAGCGCTGATTCTCGCAAGGGCGGATGACATCGTCTGTGTCGCAGGCACCGTTGACCGGCGGTATGTTCACTATCTGTCAGGTTTAGGCCTTGGTCCCAGAGGCGACCATATTATAGAACTCGGGATCGAGTCCGGTGATGGCTCAGGCAGGACACTTGCGGATATGCTCCTCGAAAGGGAAACGCCGCTTCGTGTCATCCGCCAATTGATTCCCGCCAATACCCGCGTTGTGCTGAATCCGTACCTTCTCTCTTCGGTCGAATTAGATCTTGCGACAGTATTGGCGAACATGCTGGGTAAACCGGTCCGTGTGCTGGGGGGAAATGCCGAAATCATAACGCATGGCAATCTTAATCATCTTGCTCAAGCGAAGGCAGAGGAGTTGGCTATCCCTACGGCTCCCGGGGAGATTGTCGACCTCCACTCTCATTCCGACAGTGGCCACCTGGATGTCAGTCTGTTGCTAAAGGCTATCGCTCGATTTATCCCCTACACCGGAAGAGTCATTGTAAGGGGGACATGCGGCGCCGCGGGATCAGGCACGTTCATCGCCGAGGGGCCTTGCCAGGACATCAAGATGAAATTGAAGGTGTTTGTCGAGAAACAAGTTCATCACATCTATCTCGTGCAAGTGATGTTCGATATCATTGCGACTCCGAATGTGTTGATGTCGGTGGAGCCCTACACTGACGCAATTTGGTGGGTTGGCGCCACTGATCAGCGTGTAAACAAGAATCTCGCCCATAAGGGCAACGTGTTTCCGTCGAATGCCAGGACAATTTCCGACATGATCTGTTCGGCGCGGAAACTTTCCCGCTGGCTACAGATGGAAGGATTCACCGGCCTGGTCGGCTTCGATTTCGTGGAATATGTTCATCCCGAGACGAGTGAGCATACATATCTCTTTGCCGAAATGAATGTAAGAGTAAACGCAGCCACCTATCCCATATTTTTGATGGAGCATTTGAACGTGAGGCAGGCTGGTCGCTCGGCCCCTTTTGTCAAGGCTTTTCTGTCGGCCAAGACCACAACGAAGGCAACATCATTTTCGGAATTTCTGGAATTGTATCGTTGCCTGTTCTTCGATCCCTATACAGGGCGTGGAATGATCCCATACAACACGGGGCAGTTAGTCAATGGAATGTGCGATCTGGTATTTGTGGGAGGCTCCCGCCAAGATGTTGAAGCCATGTACCAAAGATTCCTCGAAACACATGCTCAGCTAGAAATTCCTTTACATTATCGCGAAACTTAACAGCCACGTCGTGAGTAGCGCTATCGTGAAATATTGTAATGACAGGATTCTCTTAGGATGGTTCAGGATGCTGGCTGCAACAGTGTACAGAAGGGTTTTGTTACCAGAGTGCACGCTAGAGGGACAAATTCGAAAGATCTCTCCTAGTGTGAATGTGAGTTCACTTGTTTAGATGACACTCATATGCTTAAGCATCTTCAGCTTCAACCCGAAGTAGAGGAGACGCGGATCCACGATCGTTTCCGCCATGGCCATATATGTTTTGCAGAACGATACAAGAGTTGCCTGATTGCAGTTGCCTGGGCCACTCCTCATCGAAAACAGATGCCCTATGTGTCGTTCATTAGGCCGCTTCCGGACAAAAGCATTTATTTTTATGAATCGTTCACCGAACGAAATTACCGTGGTCTTTCCATCTAATCCGCCTCTGCACACATGATGTGAATTTTTGCAGAGAAAGGCTTTCAGCGTGTTATCGCAGATGTCATTCCGGAGAACTTGCCATCCCGTTGGAAGAATGAAAGATGCGGGTTCCAGCCATGTGAAATGTCCCGATTGATGAATTTAGGGCCCTTTTGGCAAACGGCAACTTCGGTTTTTTTATTGGAAATCACTAAAATAATGACCTTTAAGTCTTTGGACCGGATGCAGGCATTAATTAAGCTACAGTTCCTCCTCGGAATGGTCAGAATTCGAGCAGGCGGGAACGGGCTCGGTCAACAAATTTTTGAGAACATTAAAGAATACCTTCCCATAACCTTGGGTTTAGCAAAACCAACCTATTCTCAGTCTCTTCAGAAAACACTCCACCTCACAAAATCGAGATGTCATGAGTGACTGCGTCGATGTGCTTCAGGAGACGAGGGATGACAACCAACTCGTCTGTTCGGTCACTCGAGGTTCCGAAGTCATGGGTTACGTTGTCGTTGATTCGACCGTGTGTGGCATGTCGCGCGGGGGGCTTCGCATGTCTACCAATGTGAGCGAAGCTGAAGTGCGTGGTCTGGCCCGTACAATGACGCTCAAGTGCGGCTTCTTAAGACAACCACAAGGTGGCGCGAAGGCAGGCGTGCGCTTCAACCCTGAGGCCCCGCTCGCAGAACGCCGACAACGCTTGGAAGCGTTTGGGCGAGCGATCGCTCCGCTTCTGATCAACCGCATCTTTATCCCTGGCCCTGATATGGGTACGGATGACACAGACATCCGCGCGATGCTCAATGCGGTTGGAGTGAAGCTCAAGTGGCGGGAGTTGCCCGACATGCAATCGGGACAGTACACCGCGGCGACCGTGTTCATCAGTGCCAAACGGGCGATCCAGCATTTCGGCTTGATGCTTTCTCGCTGTACGGTAGCCATTGAAGGCTTCGGTAAGGTGGGGAGCGCGTTGGCCAGCTTGTTGGACGAATCCAACGCCAAGGTGGTGGCAATCTCCACCGAGAGGGGAGCAATTGTGAACCCCCATGGTCTGAATGTGAAACAGCTCAATCAGCTTGCCGACCGGCACGGTAGCCGCGTGGTGGATTTTTATACAGATGCGGACCGCATTCGCTGCGCTGAATTGGTTTAGTTGCCCGTCGATCTGCTCTGTCCTTGTGCCGCCCATCACAGCCTTCATGCTGACAATGCTCCTCGTGTGCTCGCGCGTCTCATCTGTCCAGGGGCCAATGACCCAGTGACGGCCGAAGCCGAGGAAATCCTGTTTGAACGGGGACTCGTGTACCTTCCAGATTTTGTGACCAACTGTGGCGGGATCCTTGGCAGTACGATGGCCTTCGCGTCGATGAAAAGGGAGCAGATCGTCTCGGTTATGGAACGTCATCTCGGGGATCGAGTCGCCTGGTTGCTGAAGGAGGCGACGCTCCGGCAGGTACCGCCGCGCGAGATTGCCGAACCGTTCGCGCGACAACGCTTCGAGGAGATGCAGCGAACCGCTGCCCACCCGTCGCTGCGCAATACGCTCGTTGCCGCCGGGGTAGAACTCTATGCTCGGGGGTGGGTGCCTGGCTCTCTTGTGGCCGCTCTGGCGCAGCCGTATTTTGCAAAGAGGTTGGGTTGATGGCGGTGAATGAGACGGTGTTCCAGGGGGATGTGGTTCTTCAGGGTAGAGAGGTACTTCATCAATTCCCGGGTTTCCAACACGCTTAAGACTGGTGATGAATTGGGAGACTAAAATAACCATGGTGATCATTAACCCCAAACAAGGATAAGTTGGAGGATCAATGTCCCATCCATTACTTTCAGTTATCTTAGCCACCCCAGCTGGATACCACACTATCCGAAAAACTGTTTCCCATCTCCGGTCCCAAACAGTCTCCGGCTCATTAGAATTGGTGCTGGTGGCACCCTCGCAGGCTCTTCCTGACCTGGAGGTAGAAGCGTTGAGCGGATTTGCGCGATATCAGGTGGTGGAAATTGAAAAATTTCAGTCCATCGGCCAGGCAAACGCTGCGGGTATTCGTCAGGCGGGAGCCCCAATTGTGGCGTTGGCTGAGGACCATTGTTTCCCTGATTCGCAATGGGCGGAGAACCTCATTGCCGCGCATCAGGGTCCCTGGGCTGCCGTGGGACCTGGTGTCAGAAATGCCAATCCAAATACTGCCGTGAGTTGGGCAGATCTGTTTATTGGCTATGGTCCCTGGTTGACCCCTGGTACTTCCAGGGAGGCGGATTTTTTGCCAGGGCACAATACCAGTTACAAACGAGAGATTTTGCTAGGCTATGGGGATCAATTGGATGCCATGATGGAAGCGGAAACGGTCCTCCACTGGGATCTTCGTGAAAAGGGGTATCGATTGTATATGGAGTCGACAGCGAGCGCCGCCCATACCAATTTTTCTTTATGGTCCTCCTGGATCCCAGCCCAGTTCTATAACGGCCGCCTCTTCGCCGGGGCCAGAGCTCGGCAAAAGCCTTTGCCATGGCGCACCGTGTTTGCTCTGGGGTCGCCTCTAATTCCGATTGTTCGCCTCTGGCGAATTTGGGCCGGACTCTCTTCTCAGGACTTAAAGATTCGATTTCTATTTTGTCTGCA
>JBDSHB010000260.1:0-5923 GCA_039918695.1 Nitrospirales bacterium
TACCGATGGAATGGCCAAGATTGCCGAGTCTCAATATCGACTCTTTGGGCCGTATCTCGATCAGGGATATGACATCGTTATTCCAGCACCCAGTTGTAGCCTGATGTTCAAACGGGAATACCCTTACCTCAAACCCACACCAGAAATGAAGCAATTGAGCGAACGCACGTTTGATCTTTGCGAATATTTAATGCGTCTCAAACGGGAAGGGAAGCTTTCCCTTGATTTCCAGTCCAATCCTGGACGCGTGGCCTATCAAATTCCCTGTCATTTACGTGATCAGAATATCGGCTTCAAATCAAAAGAATTGATGGAGTTGACCGGGGCCACCGTTCATCTGATTGAGAAATGTTCCGGCCACGATGGGGCCTGGAGTGCCAAGACTGAATTTTTTGATCTCTCGATGAAAATCGCCAAGAAGGCCGTGAGAGAGATTCAAGAGGAACCTTTCGACGTCGTCGCCTCCGATTGCCCTCTGTCGGCACTACAACTGGACCAAGCGCTTCAAGCTGCACCAACTCAATCGACCCTTCATCCTATTCAAGTCGTTCGCAACGCCTATGGATTAACACCATGAACCTGCTCACACCACAAGACCTCCTCTCAGCCGCTCAATATGAAGAAAACCGTGCGGCCATTCGTCAGCGAATTATTACCCTTAAAAAACGGCGCCGTATTTCTGTAGGAGAATTAGTGACACTCGTGTTTGAGAATCGCGAAACCCTGCTATTTCAAATACAAGAAATGATTAGAATAGAGCGCATTTTTGACCCCGGAAAAATTCAGGAAGAATGTGACGTGTATAATGCGCTGCTACCAGGTCGTGATGAATTGAGCGCGACACTGTTTATCGAAATCACCGATTCCGAAAAAATTCAATCGCTACTGGATTCTTTTCAGAATATTGACCAGGCCGATACCGTGGGCCTTAAGGCTGGGGATACCTCAGTTTTTGCAAATTTCGAGGCCGGGCATAGCAAGGAAGATAAAATCAGTGCCGTGCATTTTGTGCGATTTCCCACCACTCCAACCTTTCGAGACCTCTTGGCCCAGGATGAAGTCCCTGCCTTTCTGACTATCCTCCACCCTCAATATCGTACAGAAGCCCCAGTTCCTCAGGAGTTGAGGCAGGAATGGCTAGGGGATCTCGAGTGATGCATCATTTACCGTTCATGAGTCCGCAACCTCGCAGTCCATCTATAAATTGACAAGATTAAAAGTCGTGCTTTAAGATGTAAGCTCAATGTTGGTCTCCTTTCAACCGATTGAAAGGAAAGATGAATCTACAAAAATTGTGTGATCATAAGGAGGATACAACAACAATGGTAACGATTACTGAGATTGCAGAGCAGAAAATTAAGGAACTGATTAAAGAAGAAGAAAATTCCGTCGGCTTGCGCATTTACGTCAAAGGCGGCGGATGCAGCGGCTATCAATATGGAATGTCGTTTGAAGATAAAACCAGCGACGATGACACCATCATTGAAAAAGGTGACGTGAAGGTCATTGTGGATTCCCAAAGCGCCCCAATGCTCAGCGGCGCGGAAGTCGATTACGTTGATAGTCTGCAAGGGTCGGGATTTGCCATTAAAAATCCTCAAGCGAAGTCCACCTGTGGATGTGGAAGCTCATTCTCGACCTAGAAAACATTCTTTCAGAACCCTAACCAATTAGGGCTGGACTTGGACTTCCATAGGTAACCAAGATCCAGCCCTTTTTCTTTTTTATAGAGACTCCATGCCTAAAGCGACCCTTACCAAACGTTTAGAGTTTTGCTCCTCCCACCGCTACCACAACCCTCAATGGGACGACGCAAAAAACCGTGGGGTTTTTGGTCTCTGTAATAATGTGAATACCCATGGCCATAATTATTTATTGGAAGTCACCTTGCGTGGGGACATCGATCCTGTCACAGGAATGATCATCAATTTATATGATTTAAAAAACATTTTAAATAAGGTTCTGGAACAATTTGATCATAAAAACTTAAATCTTGATACTCCATATTTTTCTGAACGAATTCCCACAACCGAAAATTTTGCAATTACCCTATGGCATATTTTAAAAAAGCATCCAGACCTTCCTAATCCAGATGCACTTCGTCTTTACGAAGACGAAACCCTCTACGCTGAAGTGAACGCGAGCTTCATGGATGGGGATCAATCTTCCACTAGGGACTCGGCCTTAATCGCTCGACGCTATGCATTTTCTGCAGTGCATCAATCTCGGACGGGTAATACTCAAGGGCATGATTATGATTTGTGGATTGCCACCAAGGGCCTCATTTCCGCAGACACAGGGCAGGTTATGAATTTACAGACAGTGGATCAAATCGTCAGAACCCAAGTCCTAACACGGCTTGACCAGCGAAATCTGAGCCAGGATCAGGCCTTTGCCAACATCCCAGTTACAGACTCCGCGCTTGCGAAAGTCATCTGGGATACACTGGTGCCCCACTTCAAAACACCACCTCTTTACCGAGTCTCCGTGAGCCAGCAACCTGGCACCGTGGCTATTTATTCTGTATAGCCCTGAATCTCGAAACCCCTCAACGCATTCAAAGAGGCGTCACTTGGACCAACCGGTATACCCTGCTGGTGAAAATCAAACCTATGCAGGCCAGATGCGGAATATGGACCGAGTAAGATCCACCAAGAATTTAGGTTTGGAGAGAGAAAGATTGCCGAATCAAGTTGGCCAATTCGGCGGGTTCTAACTTTCCCTCTTTGGTGAGCACAAGCGTCCCATTAGAAAAGAAATGGGTGGTGGGATAGGTTTCAAATTGATGCCGCTTTTTAATGGCACGGCATCGTCCCGGAACATGCATTTTGGCTTTTCCAAATCGCACATTCGAATACTGTTGAGCGATATCTGCAAGAACAGGATCATACGCCTTACAAGGTTCACAGGTCGCAATGCCATAAGCCACAACTGCAGCCGAAGCCTCCGTAAACCCTTGATAATTTTCGTCGTTCACATCTTCAACAATACCGGACATCACAGCCTCGCGATCAAAGATTACAGACCGAAGGAGTAGGTTCAAGAACCAACTCCTTCGGTCAGACCATCCTCAGGATTAATTCAACTTTTTCAACGCTTCCAGAATTTCTTTGTCGTCACGAGCGGTTTTGATATCTTGAACCTTCGCATAGGCCACTTTTCCATTTTTATCCACAATAACAGTAGCCCGCTTTGAGCAATTCAACGGCTCAAAATATAATCCGTAGGACTTAGACACCGTCCGATGCATATCGGCGAGTAATTGATGCTTAAGATCTAAGGAATCAGCCCAAGCTTTGTGGGAAAAAAAGCTATCACAGCTTACGCCAAAAATTTCGGCATTGACTGAGCCAAAGTTTGGAAAATCATCGGTTAAACATTTATTTTCTCCTGTACAGACAGGGCTCCAATCCAGAGGATAAAATGCCAGAACCACGTTCTTCTTTCCACGATAGTCGCTGAGTTTAATATCCTTTTGGTCTTGATCTTTTAATGTAAAATCCGGGGCCACGTCTCCCACTTTAACTTCTGCGGCAACATCTGTAGACATAATTTCTCTCCTTCGTTGTAATGGAAAAGCTGAAAATTCACTTGACCTTTGGTGGTACCATGGGGTGAAAAAGTTTGTCAATCTGGCAGAAGACCTACAGAACTGTCCATTTAGCCCCAACCTACATTCCACTCCAAGCCAGTTTGTCGAGTAAGGGGGCAGTAAGCGTTGAAATCTGCTATCTTCCTTCCGACCAATTTTCCACACTTCCAATCCCAACAGCGTTTGTATACGCCATGGCGGCATACATGCCGTCTACCCGGAAACAGACATGGATCTTGTGTTTTGGTCTATCTCGGGGTATCGTAAATGAAAGGTCAGTAAAATTTTCTTCCTCTTTGATACCATCCAAAACCTTTCCAATCTCTAGGCCGTTTTTGGTTACCTATTCTCTATGAGTAAATTCCGGACGTTCTTTTCCCAGCTACGCGGCTGGTCCTGGCTTCGAATTACAATAGTCACCACGTTTCTTGCCTTGTGTATCGGGGTAGGAGGTATTGCAGGAATTCTCTGGATTGCGACTCGTGACCTTCCCACATTTGACTCCTTTCAAGACTACCATCCTAGTTTAGTATCCAGAGTCTATGCAGATAACGGTGAAATCATTGGGCAATTTTTCATCGAACGTCGTCTGTATACGCCTATCGACAAAATCCCTCAAGCCTTCACGCAAGCCGTGATTGCAACAGAAGATACTCGCTTTTTTGATCACCCTGGACTAGACATTATCGGCATCGGGCGGGCGGCTTGGACCAATCTGAAAAAAGGTGGTCGTTTTCAAGGGGCGAGCACCATTACTCAACAATTAGCCCGAGCTCTTTTTCTTTCTCCGGAACGAACGTATCAGCGAAAAATCAAAGAGCTCATTCTCGCGGTAAAAATAGAATGGGTGCTGACCAAAGAGCAAATTCTAGAAATGTACCTAAACCAAATTTATTTTGGCCACGGTGCCTATGGAGTGGCAGCCGCCGCCTTAACCTATTTTGACAAAAACGTCTCGGATCTGAGTCTTCCTGAATCAGCCTTTTTGGCTGGTCTTCCTAAAGCCCCTAACACCTATTCTCCTTATCGGAATCCGGATCTGGCCAAATCGCGGAAAGAATTGGTCTTGGGGCGTATGGTAGAAGCGGGGTATATCACCAACGAGGACGCGCAAGCCGCCATGGCCACAACCTTATCCTACCGCCATCAGTCCATTGAACCGATCGCGGCCTATTTCCTGGAAGATGTCCGTCAGCACTTGGTGGATCGGTACGGAGAAACCCTCGTGTATAGGGGTGGGCTACGAATCTACACCACTTTAAACATTGCCATGCAAAAAAGCGCGGAAGAAGCGGTTCGTACAGGGCTCCGTCAATTAGATAAACGGCAAGGCTGGCGCGGACCGATTGAACATATTGCCTTTACCAAAGATTACACGCCTCCCGATACCTTCCCGGATCTACAGAACCCAAAGGCGGCCTTTGTCCATGGCCTCTACCGTGCGCTCGTTACCAACGTGACCAAACAATCTGCTCAAATCTTGATTGGAAATACCTATAAAGGCTCTATTCTTTTCGAGGATATGCGCTGGGCCCAGCGGCGATTGGAGAATATCGGGGACGTCGGAACGGCGGTCGTCCGTGATAAGGCCTCACCTCTCCAACTTCTAAAGGTGGGGGACATTATTGAAGTCGCCCCCAAAAAAGATACTGTCGAGTCAGGCGAATTTGTCTTAGAGCAAACGCCAATTGTGGAAGGCGCCCTTATCGCCTTGGATCCCAGGACCGGTGCTGTTCAAGCCATGGTGGGAGGGTATGATTTTACTCGGAGTCAGTTTAATCGTGCAGTGATTGCCCGTCGACAACCCGGTTCAGCATTCAAGCCACTCATTTATGCTTCGGCACTCCAACAAGGCCTGACACCGGCAACCCTAATTCTTGATGCCCCCGTGGTGTATGAAGACGAGGATTTAGACCGAGTATGGAAACCAGAAAATTATGAAAAACGCTTTTTTGGGACAATTACCCTGCGTGAAGCGCTTCGCCATTCTCGCAACGCCGCAACCGTGAGATTGCTTGAACAAATTGGAGTTCCCGAAGTTGTCAATATTGCCAGCAATCTGGGAATTCGAAGTCCGCTCAGCCAGGACCTCTCCTTGGCTTTAGGATCTTCCAGCGTGACCCTCCAAGAAATCACCTCTGCATATGGCGTTTTCGCAGATCAGGGATTGTGGCTTGAACCTTACCTAATTACGCATGCAAAGAACCTCAACGGCGAGATCTTAGAACAGCATCTGTTCGAACCTCGACAAGGAATGACCAAGGAAAACGCCTACTTGATCACCAATATGCTCATGGATGTCATTCAAAGCGGAACCGGAAGACTCGCCAA
>JBDSHB010000261.1:0-3500 GCA_039918695.1 Nitrospirales bacterium
GGCGGTAAGACAAACACCGTTTCAGACAAATTCATTTCACGTGCAATTTGTTGAAACTCCCGTTCGCTAAGCTCTCCGGCCGAGGGAAACACAGCTAAAGGATTCCCGCCAAACGGCTCACTTGTGAATACATCAACCTGATAAAATTGGAGCCAGTTTTTGGAAGAATCCATAATCAACTAGAGAAACATTTCGAGACAGATTAGAAACATGTCACACGAATTTCAAATACACAAAACCAAACATGGCATTACATCTTGCAGGGCACTTTACTGCCCTCCCGTGACCATGCATTCTTCATACACTCGTTGCCAGTCAGGAACGCCTCTGCCCCTTAGTCTCGCATTAGTCATTTCTTCACATCTAAAGGAATCATTTACATTTTCCTGCAGATTGAATGTCTCTTGGCTTTCCAGATTTCCGGCATACCCTATAACCTGGAATAGCAACAAAAAAAATCTCCTACTATTTTCGTCACCATAACCTCAAAATTTTTGATTTGCCCGATAGGTTCGGACCACCTATCCTCTTATCAATTCGCTTTAGAAACCCTTCAGACAATTTACACTATGGACGCGATCGCTTCATATGAACGAGCCAAGGGATTACGCACATAGTCCTCCACATAGTTTTGTAATGACCCATTTCGATACAGTCGATTATTGGCAAACTTAGTACTAATTTTTGGCAGAATCCTCACTTTCACTCCGGTCTTACTTACAAAGTCGTCAATGTGAACCCCGGCAATATCGCGACCTGGACCTCTTCCTGACTCCACAATACATTGAGGGACATGGATATATTTCTCCTTTGTCAATCGCTTGGCAATGTCATCCAACGTCAACAGGACCGTGCAATCAGAATCCCCTCCAAGGGTGGCATTCGGAACATGGAGAAACCTTGCTCGATTTTTCCTGAACATAGACAATATCCGATACACGCTTCCCGCCATAACGATCGAATCCCGCTTTCCTAAATCCAACGAATCAAATAAACTAATAATTCGCTTTCGATTCAAAAAAGCCGTCACATAGGCTTCCGTATGAATTGTCGTAAAATTTGGAAGGCCCGCATCGTATATTTTTTCCGACTCAACCGCAAGATATTTTCTACCTCGACGCATCACACGACTTGTTTCCTCTTGAATTCCGCCCACCGGCGTCAAACATCCCATCCACAGTACACACCGAGTATTGATCCGGGAAATCGTTTTCGCATCTGCGGACATCGTATTTTCATCAAAGGCATAAAAGTTTGCTGAAGAAACCGCAGGGCCATCCAAGACCTTCATCAGATGCTTAACAGATGGAGCATGCGGCATTAGTTTTTGTCGATACTCCCCAAGGGTAATGACAGATAACTCAAAATTAATTCTCCCGGGGTATTGGTCAACCAACCGATGAATCTTGGGAACATGGACAAAACCAACCGTGAAAAATTGAACATTTTTATCGGTAAATTTCAAAAAATCTTCGATCCACTCCATGGCTTTTGGATGAAGAAACAAATCGGTCCATTCCATGTATTCATTACCACCGAGGCACCAGAACTGAAGAGGATCCGTTGGCTTGGAGCTAATATAATTCAAAATGAACTGCCAGTCCTCCTGGGACGTTTTTGGTGGGTCCAGCGTTTCCCGGTAGGAATGGTCTAATTCATAACAAAATGCACATTTGACAGGGCATTCTTTCCCTAAACTCAGTGGAATTTTCCCTGCATCCATTTCCCGCTTCAACACATCGCGGTAATCGTGTTTGGCAAATAACTTCGGAGCTTCTAATATTGGGAGTTCACGCAGCATCGTCAACACTTTCTAAGAAAAAGACCGACCATGGGTTAGCCTGAAATCCAATTGACAGTACCACTGCTCCTTTGAAACACTGGAGAATATCAATCAGGCTACTGGGCATTATAAAACCTTCAGATGGAAAATGCATGATCTCCTCAAGCGATTCAAATTCTATGACCGTCGAACACGCACTGCTTCTCTTGAATCTAACCGAGCCATTTTCGCATGATACCTTACAGCAACGGCATGAAGAAGCCAGGCGAGTCTGGTACCCTTCACGTTACGCAGGCCTCACCAATAATCCAGCGAAATATATGGAAATGTACAAAAAGGGAGAGACCAAAACTAAGGAAATTCATGCAGCTTATCAAATTCTATCTGATCATCTGCTGAATAGCCGTTCCTCTCCACAAAAAAATGATCACGGAGCAGCATGACTGACGACCCGGGACATTCCAGGCTCACCTTTTGAATTTTTATCGGAAGGCGCATGAGACACAGGCCAGGTAATGAGACCGTGCACACCATCAGTTCTCGGTTCATCCTGCCCGGCTTTCATCGCATAGATCTGAGGCAAGTAATTCGTACCGAATTTAGAAATATAGAGAAATACATGTTCACGAGCATTGACTCTAACAGCCCATGGCTCAAAGTCCTTCTGATAAAACTCCTCTGCCAATTGCATCGCCTCCAAACACGTGATTCCACCAGGCTCTTTAAGCGTGTAATAGTAATCGAGAGGCATATCATACTCTTCCTGCTTATGAATGGTGATACCAAACTTATCAGGATTCCGAACCATTGGTGTATGCCGGTAGGCCACAAAATAGAATAATTCCACCGAATGAATATACCGTTTATTTTCGAGGAGAAATTCCCGTGTCTCCTCCGCTTCATCCCGTGTTTCACCTGGAAATCCATAAAAAGCCATGACATGATTCCAGATCCCGGCTTTGGCGGCCTCCCGTAAATTATTTTCAATCACAGCCTTTTTCGCATGCTTATCCATGAGCTCCAAAACACGCTCATTTGCCGATTCCATTCCATAATACAGAGTGCAACAACCCGCTTGAACGGCCTGCTTCCATATTTCAGGATCCTGCAATGATTCTTCAAACCGGATTAACGTCGTCCATTTTATCCCCACCTGCTCCTCAATCAACAATTGCGATACTTTTTTCAACAACGCTGGAGGATAGGATTCATCTGAAAATAAAAAGTGCTCTGCCTGATATTTCTCTTTCAATGCTTTGATTTCTCGGACGACATCATGCGCGGGTTTCCCACGGTACTGATCGAAATATCCCTGTCCATGATCACAAAAGGTACATCGTCCCCAGTAACACCCTCGTGTGGCCAAGTACGGTAAGATTCGAACTGGGACAAAATAGGCATCCAACGGCAATCCATCAAAATCCGGAAGAGGCAAGGCCGTCGTCTTTTCAGTATATATTTCATCGTTCACACGAACCTCCCCCTCTTGATGCCACATCAAGTTAGGGACCTTTTCCCAGTCTCGTTCTCCCGCCAGAGCTTCCAGCAACCAAACCAACGCATGTTCGCCTTCATACAAAATGGCCGAGTCAAAGACTTGCGTAAAAAATTGCTTCCGTTTGGGAAGATCATCTTTTAATCGGGTAATCACGTTGCCACCCACCGTCACATGAATGTCAGGGAATTCCTCTTTAATCATTTTGCAAAAGGTCATACC
>JBDSHB010000262.1:0-4532 GCA_039918695.1 Nitrospirales bacterium
ACACAAATGCATATGTTGGGGGATGGGAGTAACTGGAAAAGTGATTTGTAGTTGACTCCCTCATGCCGCTCCGGTAGATTAGCGGCCTGTTTGGTTTAATAATTAGGTGGACCGTCCCCCTACGGCACCAGTTATTTGGGGTTCTCGCCTCAGGTAAGCAATCCCTTATTACACGGAATAAATGTTGAACGTCAATTTGCCTTGAAGGGGTGTGGATTGCCAAGGACACCACCATTTGGAGAAACAATGAATCTTGAGAAAGTTGAGCGTGTATACAGTGCGTACGCATCTGTTTATGACCATACGTTTGGTAAAGTCTTTCAGCAATCTCGAGAGTCGGCGGTGCGAGGCCTTCCTATTGAGCCTGGGCATCGGGTTCTCGAGGTCGGCGTAGGAACTGGAGAGGCGCTCCCTCTTTATCCCTCCTGTTGCGAAGTCCTTGGTATTGACCTCTCAGATGGCATGTTGGAACATGCTCGACGTCGGGTCCTGGAGCACCGGTTGAATCATGTGACCCTTAAGAGAATGGATGCGGGGAAAATGGATCTTCCCGATAATCACTATGATATTGTGATGGCCGCCTACGTCGTCACGGCAGTTCCTGATTATCGAAGTGTGGTGGATGAAATGATTCGAGTGTGTAAACCCGGTGGCCGGATCATTATGCTCAATCACTTTAGCAATGGGAATAAAGTGATTGCGGCGGTAGAAAAATGGATTTCTCCACTCTGTAAGCATATTGGATTCCGAACCGATCTGGCGTTGCACACGGTCTTGGAAGGCACGTGTCTGATGGTAGTCAATAAAAAGAAAGTGAACCCCTTGCGGTTCTGGCATTTGGTGGAATGCGTGAATAAGAAGAATGGTCAACAGGCTTTGTTCACAAATGGTTTTGCGTTGAATGGACATTCATAGCCCTCTCCTCCACCCATCCTTGCCATGTCCTGTCCTCCCCTGACCACCGGACATTTTTCGCTATTCTCAGGTAAGCCACGTTACGAAGGGTATGTTTTGTCCTTCGGGGATTGGCTCCTTGTTCTGACCCAACCCCAAACGCTGCGTCATGAAGGTTGCCCTCTGCCTCCAGCATGTCTTGTTTGAAGGCCCTGGCGTTTTTCGTCGGGCTCTAGAAACTCGTGGGTATACTGTCAAAATTGTTGTTGTGCCTGCTGAGGGTTTGCCTGCAGACCCAGGTGATTTTCTCCTCATTATGGGGGGACCGATGTCCGTTAATGATGGTGCTGCGTGGATTGAGGCCGAACTTCAATTTGTGAAAACGGCTCTAGCGAATGATATTCCTGTCTTGGGGATTTGTTTTGGAGCCCAGTTGCTGGCTAAAGCATTGGGTGGTTCGGTGACACCTGGGCCGAAGTTTGAGATTGGCATGGGCGCCGTGTCCCTCACCGACATGGGAAAGATCGATCCTATCTTGAGTGCCATGCCCCAGGACTTTCTCGTGTTTCAATGGCATGGAGAAGGGATCACTCTTCCGCCTGGAAGCGCGCATCTGGTGACTTCTGCTGATTTTCCAGTTCAGGCATTCCGAATGGCGGATCGTACCTATGGCCTCCTGTTTCATCTGGAATTAGAGGAAGTGGGCATGGGGGCCTTGTGCCGGGAATGTCCTCAAGATGTTCAACGAGGTGGGATGACACCGGAGTCAATCCAAGCCCGGTCGCGACCTCACCTACCCAGGCTTCATCAATTGGCTGATCGCTTCATTGACCATTTGATTCGGACATGATGACTCCTGCCTTTTGATTTATTTTCCCACTTCCCGATTCGAAATGATTCTTTCCGGGACGGTACCGTAACGGGTTCCATATTTGGTACCGTAACAGGTTCATATTCACTAGTATCTGAAAAGGAGAACGAATTCATGGCAGGGTTTCCTATTCAATATGCAGAAAGAATCCGCACGCTCCCCCCCTACTTATTCGCCGCTATCGATGATATGAAGCGCAAGGCCATCGAGCGTGGAATGGATATTATCAATTTAGGTATTGGTGATCCTGATTTGCCAACACCCGAACCGATTATTGAAGCCTTACGTCGCGCTGCGGGAAATCCCAAGCACCATCAGTACCCGTCGTATGATGGCATGTTGTCCTTCCGTACTGCGGTGGCGGAGTGGTATCAACGTCGGTTTGGCGTCACCCTGGATCCTAAAACAGAAGTTGTGACATTGATCGGGTCAAAAGAAGGCATCGGCCATATTCCGTTAGCCTTTGTCGACCCGGGAGATATCGTGTTGGTTCCGAGCCCTGGATATCCGGTGTATCCCGTAGCAACCAGTTTTGCCGGGGGGATTGCCTACACCATGCCTTTGACGAAAGAGAATGGATTTTTGCCGGACCTGTCTGCCATTACCAAGGATATTGCCCAAAAAGCCAAAATGATGTTTCTCAATTCTCCCAATAATCCCACGTCGGTGGTGGCCAGCAAGGAATTTTTCAAGAAGGTCGTCGACTTTGCGCGTGAGCATCAGATCATTGTCTGTCATGACGCCGCCTATTCCGAAATTTATTATGACGGCAACCGGCCAGCAAGCTTTTTAGAAGCCGCGGGTGCAACAGATGTGGGAGTGGAATTTCACTCACTCTCCAAAACGTACAATATGACTGGCTGGCGCATCGGGTTCGCCGTTGGGCGAAAAGAAGTCATTGCGGGTTTGGGGAAGGTCAAAACCAACATTGATTCCGGCGTGTTTCAAGCCATTCAGGAGGCAGGCATTACCGCGTTGCAGCTGGATGATTCAGTGACAGAAGGCTTGCGAACGATTTATCAAGAACGGCGGGATGTCCTGGTGCCAGGCTTAAAAACAATGGGATTGGAATTAGATTCGCCTCCGGCGGCGTTTTACGTCTGGATGGGTGTGCCGAAAGGATTTACCTCCGCGTCTTTTACAGCGCATCTCATTGAGAAAGCCGGAATTGTCACCACCCCTGGCAATGGATTTGGCGATTCGGGAGAAGGCTATATCCGGATGACGGTCACGACCACAAAAGATAAATTGGCAGAAGCGGTGGAACGCATGAAAAAAATCGGCTGGTAGGTAGCTATTCATTTTGGCGGATTTGCGAAAGATCGAAATGACTCAAGAAATCGTGTTTATCGGTTTTGGCTCCAACGTCGGAGATCGGCAGGAATTATGCGACCGGGCTGTGGCGCTGATGAACCTGCTCCCTCGTTCTTGCGTCATCGGGGTGTCTTCCTATTATGAATCTGAACCAATCGATCCTCAGGGAATCTTGGGACCTACCTGGTTTTATAATGGCGTGGTGAGGTTGGAAACCTCGCTCAGTCCCCAACGACTCCTGGGCATCCTTCAAGAAACCGAACAAGCGTTGGGCCGTGATGAAGACAACCGTTGCGGCCCCCGCACGATGGATTTTGACATTGTCTTTTTTGGCCAACATGTGATCGAGCAACCAGGACTCACTATTCCTCATCCACGTCTTCATGAGCGACGATTTGTCCTGGAGCCGCTTGTAGAATTAGATCCTGGTTGGATTCATCCCTCCTTTCATCGTTCGGTGAAAGAGTTGTTGGAATCTCTTGCAGATACCAGCCTGGTCAACAAGTTGGATGTTATACCAGGGGCGAAGTATGGCTCCCGACCGGCCTGCTCGGGGCCTTCAGCCTGATCCATGCGCGTTATCCATTCTGTTCGAAATCTGCATAGCTGGAGAAGGAAACAGGAGTCATTGGACGGCCCGATTGGGTTTGTCCCGACGATGGGCGCCTTGCATGAGGGCCACCTGTCGTTAATGCAACGGGCGCGAAAGCAATGTAGGACCGTCGTCGTCAGTGTTTTTGTGAATCCGCTCCAGTTTGGAGAGGCTGCAGATTTAGGCCGCTATCCTCGGAGTTTTCACGCCGACCGGCGCCTGTGCCAGGAAGCGGGTGTCGATCTACTCTTTGCTCCTCCTCCAGAAGAATTCTATCCAGCAAATTTCCAAACAACTGTCAGGGTGGATAGCCTCACGCAACGCTGGGAGGGGGAAGCACGACCCACCCACTTTCAAGGGGTCACGACGGTGGTGACGAAATTATTCTGTCTGGTTCGTCCCCACCGCGTCTATTTCGGGCAAAAGGATTATCAACAATGCCTGGTGGTGAACCAGCTCATTTATGATCTCAACTGGGATATGCGAATGATCCGTTGTCCAACAGTGCGGGAATCTGATGGTCTAGCTGTCAGTTCCCGCAATCGGTATCTTACAGCCCATCAACGCGTGCAAGCCGGATTTTTATCGAAGGCGTTACGCGAAGGAGGCGATACCATTAGGACAGGATTCCGGAATGTTCGGACTATACAAGCCAGGATGGAAAAGATTTTAGGCAGCAACTCCGATGTGCATGTGGAGTATCTGGCAATTTGTGATTACAAGAATCTGGAACCGCTAACTCAGGTACGTGGAACGGTTGTAATTTTAGGAGCCGTCAGACTGGGGAACATCCGGTTAATTGATAATCTGCTCGTCCGCTGTCCCTGATTTCAGGGTTACCGGCTAATAAGGTCGTTCGGG
>JBDSHB010000263.1:0-4814 GCA_039918695.1 Nitrospirales bacterium
GGTGATTTGTTAGGGGCTTGCGACTCTTTAATCCGCGAAGTCCGACAGGCTGCTAGCTTACTAAAGACACCCTCGATTCCAGTCCAGGTCCGGCCAGATGACGAGGGGTCGATACTGTGGGCTTTTAGCAAAGCCGAAGCTCCCGAAAATTTTGAGTTGCTTCCCGTTGATTATTCAAAAACTACCGAATCCTATATTTCATCGACGATCGATAGTGGGGTAGCGCGCTTGATCGGTCGAGAGCTCGCGGACTCCCCCCCTCCGGGAGATTGGAATCATGTGGTCAATGCCAAGCATATGGCTGAAGTTCTTGGAGAATTGAAAAATATCGTTACGCAGGAGGGGATGCTAGAGAAGCATCCAGAAATCCAGGAGTACATGCAGGTCTTCCTCGGAACGTCTAAATCTGTTACGTCGCTGCAATTGAAACAGTTCTTTGAGAAAGAATCCAAAATCGCAGGCTATCTAGTTTTTCTCGCGCAGCATTCACCCGGAACTTTGGCAGACCTCTTCTATCGCACACCCAAAACTGCGGTTCTCCATGATGCGGGGCTCGTTGACCCATTACTTAGCTTTGGTGCGAATAATTACGATGCGATTCTCTCACCAATAGGGATCATTCATTTATATCGCCAGTATTTCTTTGAGTTCGATTCCTTTCTCGGGCCGCCGGTTGGCCACATATGGTTAAGTCCGGGAGGCACGGTCGAGGTAATCGAGGTTAGTACCCGAAAGGTTTTCACTGAGCAGTCCTATGAGTCGATGACAGAGACAAGTGAAAAGACAGAAACTGAAGTGGTTGATAAAGAAGAGATCGCCGATGCAGTCAAGGACGAAAATCGGAATGACGTTAAGCTCGGTTTCAGCAACACTGCCTCCTATAACGCGCCCGTTTTCCAAGATACCGCCACTGCTAGTATGTCATTGGATAACGCAAGCATCGACTCTCGGGAAAAAACTACGACAAAAATGCGGCAGCAAAGTGAGAAATTATCAAGCGAAATCAAGCGCAATTTTAAGACGACCTTCAGGACCTCCACTGAGGTGACTGATACCACGAGCAAGCGCTACGTTCTTCAAAATACTACGAAACATCTAGTAAATTACGAACTGCGGCGCAAGATGCGAAAGGTTGGCGTAGAGGTGCAAGACATCGGCGTACAGCTCTGCTGGCACACTTTCGTCGATGATCCAGTACGTACACTTGGAATCGCTGAGCTCGTACACATTGCCGCTCCCGCGGATCTCAACGGTGTAAAGGAGCCCGACGCTCCCATAATGCCGGAGGCAGAGGTCAGGGATAAACCAATTGCTGTACGAGACATAGTTTTTTCGATTCAAGAAGGGAGGATGGCCCCGGCTGGAATATTCTGGGCGCTGACGCCGCCGTTTCAACTAACTCCGCCAAAACCTGGTTATATCTACAGCCGTACGGATGTCGTCCTGACGGGTGAAGGAGCCTTTCACACTTTAAGAGCGTATCCCGAAAACACCCATGAAGCAATCAATTATGGGGCGTCGAAAGCCCCTGATGTAGCAATGATCCCCACCGGCGATCCGACTCACCCGACGGAACCAAGTGTTCGTTCTATCGTACTGGGCATCCTACTAGAATCCGACTTCTCACAAACGGTCGCTGACCAGCACTGGTATTGGCATGTGGACATGACGGTGATATGGAAGCCTTCACAGCTGCATTTGCAGGAAATTACAGCAACTTACCAAAAAGCAATGGTGAACTTCACAGCGGTGAAAGAACGCGCCTTTCGAGAGGCGTTAGTCACAGCTTCGCGCGACCGTATCAAGCTTGCGAGCAAAATTACCGCCCGTCCTACAGAAGTGCTGCGGGAGGAAGAACGGACAGTTATTTACCGACAGCTCCTCACCCAGTTGATGAGCGTAGGCACAGATCAGTCTAAGCACGTCGTATCGGAACTGATACGCTCCATTTTTGACGTTGATAAAATGCTCTATTTTGTGGCGCCTGAATGGTGGGTTCCCCGCCTTCACGGTACTCAGCAGCACTTAAAAAAAGGGCCGGCACCGGGTAGTCCCGGGAAACATGGCCCGATGATCTCTCGCGACTATATAGTAGACTGGGGAGGTGGGGAGGAAAAGGGCCGTCTTAACTACTACATTACCGAGGACTCTGCACCTGCCAAGCTAGGAAGCTCACTTGGCTGGCTGCTGCAGCTGGACGGAGACAATCTACGTAATACCATCCTCAATTCACCCTGGGTGAAGGCAGTTATCCCGATTCGCATAGGAAAGGAGCGGGCAGCCATCAATTGGCTCCAACAAGCAAATGTGGAGGGTAGCGATGGTTTAGATGCCGCATATGCTGCCTCTTCGGACGATCCGCAAGAATTACAATCAACTTCGACGCATACGGTTACGGTACGCGAGGCATTAAACAACTTGATCGGCGAAATTCAAGAGTTTGACCGTATAGCTCGCACCCCAGCTGTCCCTAATCCTGCGGAACCCGGTGATTTTAGCAATCATATCGCTGGTAGCATGCCGACCGAAGGAGTGTTTGAGCGTGGATTCTATCCACTTCAAGGCGGCGTTCGCTTCAACCAGAAAGGAACTGAACAAGCCATTATCTCACAGTGGACAGAGATTCTGCCAACCGATCAAGTGGCTGCACTGGAAGTGAAATATGACCCAAAGACCTTGCAAATTATTACCGCAGTCGATTTAGAGGTGAAGGAAGAAGACGATAATGTGGAGGGCAACGAAGAGGATGATGAATAGATAAATCAATAGTGGCTTTGGCGCTTACTAGGTAGGAACATGGTTTGACGTGTTCGCAGATCACATTTTTTATAAAACGCCAATAGAGCCCTCCTATATCAATCTATAAATCTCCTTCTATAACCCAAGGCTAAATTTGGAATAAATAGTTAATGTTACTCTTCTTAAGCCGGGTAAAAGTACGATGGACGATTGAGCGGGAAAGAGATCAAGATGACTTTAATCGAGCCGGAGATTAGATGGGACTTCCTATTTCAAAACCAATTGTGCGACCTCCTACCCTTGTCAGGGTTCCGTTAGCCCCACCCACGCCTCAACGTTCTCCGCTTCCAAGTATTGCTGGGAACCAAATACGCCGTTCCGACCGTGTGTCTTTTCCCGACCTGACGGGGCTATACGAGTCGGTACCAACTCAACCCGGCGAGTATTCGGCAGTTATGCTTCAACTTAATCAGGCCGGAAAAATAATAGTTGGCTGGTTCGTTCCACCGCCCACATGGATGCCTAATCGATCTGACACGCGAAGCCGCTCACCCGAACAGAATCGATACATGATGCCGCCTGGCATACTTTTCGGGCAGATTTCCCGCCCATCTGTCCAGGGGCTCCAATTCTTTTGGGCAGTAGCGAATATAAAGTTAGGCAAACCGGAAGACCTACTCGATAATTTTACTCATGATCCAACGGACATCATGGCGGATTATCGTAAGGGTGCTCGAGAAGGGGTCCTCAAACCAGTGCTGCGCGACGGAGAGCTGGAATCAATCTATCTTGCATTCGACCGCGAGAGAATCGGCAACTCCGATATCGTGCTTTCGCCTAACGCCGATCGTTTTGTTCGTGTCAAGACAACGGCGCGTGTCTCTAATTATATGCGCCAGTTTCTCCCAAGACCAATGCAAGAAGCCTTGCTTGCAGAGCAGATATGTCCTCTTCCCACAAATTTTGTCGATGCTGCCCGAGCTCTACTTGCACCGTTTGATGATCCTGCGTCCGTGCCTCCGGTGGCCAAATTGATCGAAGCGTGGCGTCTAGCTAGCGATAATTCAAGTAAGAAAATAAAACGAGTGCTAATCGCCGACGCTGTAGCTGCCGTATCGCTTGACACCCGCGCGTCTGATGCATATCGAGCGACGTATCTACGGCAACTGCGAGCCCACATGGCTTCTTTTAGCTTGACTGTTGGGTCAGAAAAAAAAACCTACCTTGAGTGGTACCAAGCCGTGCTTGCCCAGGAGTTAGATGACCGCGACGCGCTACGAGATGTAGGAAAGGACGTAGATAAAATTCCCTCTCCGCTGGTTGATACGTTTGGTCGTGCTGGAATTACAGCAACAGGAAAATATGCTTATACGATATCTTTCTCTTCATTGTCCTTACCCGGATTAGGAAAGTTGCTCGGTCCAAAGCTGTTCGCTCACGCGGGAGTTGTGGGCTTCAAAGCCACCATTAAAAAAGAATTGCTAATCTATGACAATGGATTGGACGGGAAGACAAAGCTAGTCGATGGTAAGGCCGTGGTCAAGGAACGCATTCTTCTCCCATGGGATTCTACCAAGGGGTTTTTGGGCATTTACGGTGATATAGGGGCTGGGGTAAGTCTTAGCATACAAAATGAAAGCGCAATTGAGCAGGGAGGCATCCCCGTAACGAGACCTGGCGCCACGGCAGCGGCCAAAACGGGACGAACAGGCAGTTTGGGTCAGATCGAATTTCAGACAAATATTTCGATCGATTCTCCCAAGGAGTTTGAATGGGCGTATTTCGGTGTTGCTGCGATTCGAACGCCAGGCTTCGACGTCGGTAACTTTGTTTCCTTAGATTTGCTCAACTCCACCTACATTGAGTTACGTTTAAAAAACAATATAATTCTCTCAACCGTTAAAGAAGACAAACTGAAGTTCACTGCCCCCACAAAACCTAAGCTCGACAAAGCGCTCGCGCCAAAAAAGTACCTTGAAGGATGGACAAAACCAAAGCTGGGAGTCCGTCTCTTCGACGTTTCCCTGGGCTGGGGTATCCTTTTCGATCTACCAGGAGCCGTTTCTCTAATTGGC
>JBDSHB010000264.1:0-5655 GCA_039918695.1 Nitrospirales bacterium
ACTGAACCATGATCATGAAATAAGCCGGAAATCATTAAGAATTATCATGGATGTGCCGAATGAAACAGGTATGCGCCGATCAATCGGTTCTTTGAAGCCGATTGCCTGAATTCACCACAAACCAGAGGACTCGATGACCGACATGAGTGCCGAAGGAATTGACAATACGGTAGAAGCCTGCGGGTCGAGCTCGGCGACTGGTGTGCTTGAGTTGCCGGATGCCTCCACACCTTCAGAGGCTGTCATAAAAAGCGTCAATTTGGAGCAGGCCCTGGCTGATATTGAAGAGCAAGCCGGAGGATTAGTGAAAACGACGAAGCAGGTGATGGCCTCGTTTAAAAAAATTAAAGATGCCGCAAAAGTAGGCGATTTGATCAACCTTCGAAAATTATTAGAGGAAGGCAAAGAGGTGACGCTGAGTTTGGGTTGTGACTTTGTGAAAACCCAGGAACGTCTAAATTTTGATGAAGCCGGGTACCTGGAGGGCAAAGCGTTTCGCCAGGAACTTCTCACTACTGCCAAGCAGATGGGTGTCAATCTCTATGAACACGATGGGTATTTGTTTTCCTATCCAGTCTTATTGCGCATCCTGCACAAGGAACGTGCGGTCGCCATTGATCGAATGCGAGAAAGCCGGCTTCGTCCTTCGGTTTTGGTCAAACGATTAAAGGAAGTTCAAAATAAACCTCTTCGATTTAAACCACAAACGTTTCTCGAGATGGTCTTTACGGCTTATTCCATTGTGGTGGCGGGTCGAGGGAAACACCTCATTGGTAAAGGAACGGTGATTCCGCTTTTGGAACTCTATCAACTTCTTACTCTCCTTCCGTGGCAGGCTAGTGAATACACGAGACAAGAATTTGGCCGGGATGTCTATTTACTGGATAAAAGTGGAACCATTACCACCAAAAACAATCATCGGGCAAACTTTCATGCCAGTACCGGCGTGCGGGATGCCACCAAGACGTTAACAGTGATTGCGCAAGGGGGACGGGAGAAAACCTATTATGGAATTTCCTTTGTCCAGGCGGGATAAGCGGGTCGGGATGGTATTTAAGTTTCCCTAGGGTGAGCCGAGAAGACGAACTAGATTAACAGGATATTGAGGAAAAATTTATGTCTCCACAGGAATGGTTGAACGTTCTGAAATCCGCCTATCTCCAAGGGTTTATTCGTCGGGGAGGATCGGCCGTCAAATTTGCGGTTGTGGAGGAGGCTCAGAATACCAAGGCTGTGAGCGTGGAGGTGGGGGACCTGTCACGGGAGCAGGGCTTTGTCACGATTCACGCAGATTCTCGTTGTACGAAGGTTCAACTCATTGATCTCCTGTTTAAGGAAATGGCCAGACAAATCGATTGGGATGCCTTGGCGTTTGAGTATGTCCAAAAACTTTTTCGAGAACATCAATGGAAGATTCCTGAACGGCGGGCGGAATGTTGCTGGTCTTCTGTGGCCTCTCTCAATAGTTGCGATGAATCCATCATGCAGCGAGAAATGAACGCATGGTTGGAAGGGACCTTGTTCCAAGATTTCCACATGAGTCGGGAATTTCGATTGGCCATGATTCAGTTGTGTTTAGCCCAGTTGGAATTATCTGACAGTCCGTCTAAGGAGTCGGCAGTGATCAAGGCCTGGCTCCGAGGCGAGCTGAAACAAATGGCTACTCTCAAAAAATTATTGATTTTCGAAAAGGTCACCCGCAGTAATGCGCGTGATCTCATTGCGTCCCTGGCTCATTGGACCCGCCTGTCTGGGAAACCCGGTATGGTCCTGACGATCGATATTTCAGCCTTTACAGGCGGCAAGGAAGCCGGGCCGACCTCCCTGAACTATTCGCCCTCTGCTGTTATGGATGCGTATGAGATGCTGAGACAATTCATTGATGGTAGCGATGAAATTGAAGGGTTATTGATCGTGGTTGTCACTTCACAAGCCTTTCTCTCAGATCAACGGGTGGGGCTGAATCGGTATGAGGCCTTAAAGCTTCGAATTTGGGATGATGTCCGGGATAAAACCCGTCAAAATCCCTTTGCGCCGATGGTTAGGTTGACCGACCAGACCGAAACCTTTGCCGAGAGCAGTCTCATGGCAAGAGTGGGAAGTCGAAAAGAAGATGTGCAGCATCAACGGGTCATTGAATCCTTGCGGGCCGGTGTACCGAGCCCCGGAGTTGTCCAAGCGCTGGGATGTCCACAGCCGATGGTCAAATCCAAGTTTCAACAGATGTTGCAGGACGCCCAGGCCAGCATCCACAAGGGTTGGACCACAAAAGGGATGTTGATTGAAGGAGGATTTGGAACAGGGAAATCACATTTACTGGAATCCTTGAGACGCATGGCATTGGAATCCAAGTTTGTGTGTAGCAAGGTCGTGATCAGTAAGGAAACTCCTCTCTATAGCCCCGCGTTGATGTTTCGATCGGCCATTGAGTCTGCTGATATCCCCGAAAAGCGAGGAGATGTCTTGGCCGAGGTGGCAGCGGATTTGAATTTCAAGAGTCCCCAATACGGGAATTTTTATGAATGGGTCCATCGTCAAGGCGGGGAAATTGATGGGCGCTTTGCTGCCACGGTATTTCTGTATGAACGCATGGTGAATGACCCGGAATTAAGTCATCGGATCATTAGGTTTTGGGCAGGGGATCCCTTGACCGATGCTGAAATTAAGCGATATCTCAAATCCTGTGATGCCAATGTTTCCTATCGATTTGAACGGGTCTCGCCCATGGAGATGGCGTTGCAACGGTTTAAATTTGTTTCACGACTCATGATTGCGGCTGGCTATTCCGGTTGGATTTTACTGATCGACGAGGCAGAAATTATTGGCAGGTATTCCTTTAAGCAACGAGCCCAATCCTATGCGGAATTAGCCAGGTGGCTGGGTAGACTGGAAGCCTCCAGCTTCGCAGATCTCGGCTATAAATCTGGGTTGGCGGCGGTGATGGCGCTAACGGATGATTTTCAAAGTGCGATTCTGGAGGAAAAAGGTGATCGGGAAAAAGTGCCAGAAAAGCTCCGTGAAACAGGATCAGAAACCGATTTAGTGCTGTCCCGCCAAGCGGAGCAGGGCATGCGGCTTATTGAATGCGAGCGCATACCCTTAGTCGGTCCCTATGAGCAGCTTGTGGAAGAAATCTACCATAAAATTCGTTCCATTCATGGGGCGGCGTATGGGTGGGAACCACCTCAGGTCCCTACGATTGAGCGCTTGTCCAGCACCCGGATGCGTGAATATGTCAAAGGCTGGATTACCGAATGGGATTTGACGCGTCTTGACCCAACGCAAAAAGTCGAAATTGAACTAACGGAAATTCGACAAGATTATTCGGAAGATCGTGAGTTAGAAGGTGATCAGGAAGACACCCTGCACCCGGCACTCTCCGAGTCCATCTAGTCTGGGGGTTGACCAAAATGACAGGCTACAGGAATTTCCGGCAAGGCAATCAACAAACCCGAATCACTGTTCAGAGTATAGGAAGCACAATTTCTCCGCAAAGACACAAACGCTCTCGTTTATCGAGTGTCATGGCGTGTGCGTAGATTTCTGTCTTCTCGTCAGTCTGTAAAAACTCATCCGCGTATGCATGTGACTTTCTAACCTGTGAAGGATACGAGCAATGGAGTTACAGCCTCAAGAATGGTTTCATACCCTACGGCAAGAGTACCTTCAACGATTTATTGGGCAAGGAGGCTCATCGGTCAAGTTTGTCGTGACAGACTCTGAAACGGACAGAGTGGGCGTCCAGACCCAGTTAGTCACATTGGCTCAGCAGGAAGGGTTTGCGTGCATCTCGGTTGATGCCAAAGACACCAAAATTCATATGATGGATAAGTTTTTTCACCAGATTGCTCGCCGAATTCCATGGGATGACCTGGCCTCACAATTCATTCGTCGACTTCTCCAAGAAAATGGGTACCAGATCCCGGAGAACAAAGAAGAGTTTTGCATGGCCGGAGTCGCCCGGATGAATGAACGAGCGGAACCGTTATTGCGACGAGACTTAAATAGTTGGTTAGAGCGGGCCATCTATCGAGATACGCAGATGTGTCAGGAATTTCGTATGGCCATGATCAGATTGTGTTTGGGACAAATGGACTCTGGCTCGGAAGTCCCCTTTATGACCGAGCCCGTCAAGTCATGGCTGGGCGGGGAGATTCGGCAGATTTCAGCGCTCAAAGAAGCCCTTATTTTCCAGAAAATTAACCGGACCAATGCGCGGTATATGTTTGTCTCGTTATCCCGCTGGTTACGGTTAGTAGGGAAAACCGGACTAGTGGTGTCCTTGGACTTGAGTCGATGTTTGGTTAGTAAAAAACCGGACTCTCCTGAAGGCTTATATTATGGGGTCTCTGCCACGTTAGATGCCTACGAAATGCTTCGCCAGTTTATTGATGGGACGGATGAATTGGAAAGTTTCCTACTGGTGGTCCACGTGCCGCAAGAATTTTTGACAGATGAGCGTCGGGGACTCAATCGGTATGAGGCGTTGAAGTTACGTATTTGGGACGAAGTCCGTGACCGCCAATACCAAAACCCCTTAGGGGCATTGATTCGTCTTGGATCTCAACAGGCCTGGGATGCCCACGATACCGGAAAGAAGGAATATACTTATCGCCCGGCCATGGCCAATGGTGATGTTGGACATCAACGCGCCATGGAAGCCTTGCGATCCGGGGTGCCGAATCGTGATGTGGTGCAGGTACTTGGAAGCCACCAACCGGACCTGGAGGGAAAATTCAGGCGGCTGCTTCAACACATGGAGGCGCAGGTTCCTCAAAACATGCCCACCAAGGGAATCGTGATTGAAGGAGGGTTTGGCAGTGGGAAGTCCCACCTGCTTCATGCGTTGCAACAGGTGGCGCTGGAGAAGAACTTTGTCTGTAGTCCCATTGTGATCAGTAAGGAAACCCCATTTTACAATGGGGTGCCCCTCTTTCGTGCAGCCATCAACAATGCCATTGTCCCCGGCAAGCATGGCGATGCTCTGACCGAAATAGCCGGTGAATTGAATTTTCAGAGTCCCCACTATGCTGATCTGTTTGATTGGGTGCATCGGAACGACCAGATGTGCGATTCCCGGTTTGCTGCGAGCCTGTATCTCTATGAGCGGATGATCAATGATCCGGAGCTAAGTCATCGCATGATCCGGTATTGGGCGGGAGACCCTATAAGTAATAGCCAACTCAACAAATATCTCCAGGGATGTCCGCCGGAAACTCCGTATGTGTTCAATAAAATTTCCAGTCAGGATTTGGCCCTGCACCGGTTTCAATTTGTTTCGCGCTTGATGGTCGCCGCTGGCTATAAAGGATGGATCTTGCTAATTGATGAAGCGGAGATTATCGGTCGGTATTCCTTTAAACAACGGACCAAATCCTATATGGAGGTGGCACGGTGGATGGGAGTGTTAACCGAGGATACCTGTCCGGCTATTGGGGCCATTGTGGCTTTGACCGATGATTTTCAAAGCGTGGTCTTGGAAGAAAAACAGGATTCTCAGAAAATTGAGCAGATGTGTCAGGAGGAATCGACGGCTGAAGCTCATATGCAAGCATTACAGGCGGTCCAGGGTATTCGGCTCATCGAACAGGAGGGCGAACCGTTAATTCGTCCCTATGAATCAATGGTGGATGCCTTATATGAGCGGCTTCGGGC
>JBDSHB010000265.1:0-13988 GCA_039918695.1 Nitrospirales bacterium
AGGCATTTACCCTCTCTTCACAATCCCCATTTTTTTGATGCGGGCCACCAGCGTGGTGGGTTTAATCCCGAGTCGTTCGGCTGCTCCGCCTTTCCCATAAATTTTCCAATCCGCTTCCTGGAGAGCCGCCAGCGTATTGTCCCGCTCCCGACGCCGCATTTCTTGTTCGGGCACCACACTCCATTCTTTGGCCGAAGACTTGGACTCCCGGTGCTGTGAGGAGGATCGCCCTTCTCCCGGTTGAGGAATATCGAACGACAATCCCTGCTGTCCGGAAAGGATCAGGCCTCGTTCAATGACGTTCTGTAACTCTCGAACATTTCCCGGCCAGTTATATCGTTGTAATTGCCCCACCAATGCTTCCGTCAGTCTTGGTTGCACACAGTGTAGCTTTTTGGATGTCACTCCGAGAAGGTACTCGGCTAAGAGCGGAATATCCTCCTTCCGCTCGCGGAGCGGAGACATTTCAAGAGGGAAGACATTGAGTCGATAATACAGGTCCTGCCGGAATCCACCAGTCTCCACCTCCTGTTTTAAATTCTTGTTGGTCGCGGCAATCACTCTGACATCTACATGTCTGGTGCGTTCTTCTCCCACACGTTCATATTGCTGCTCCTGCAGCACCCTCAGAAATTTTCCTTGAAGATCCAAGGGAATTTCTCCGACCTCGTCCAGGAACAAGGTGCCCCCATCCGCAGCTCCAAATCGCCCTGCCCGATCTTTGACCGCTCCGGTGAATGCTCCTTTTACGTGGCCGAAAAATTCACTTTCAAACAGTTCCCGAGGAATTGAGGCACAATTCACCCGGATTAACGGCTGGTCTTTCCGTTGACTCCGTTTGTGAATTTCCCTGGCAACCAATTCCTTACCGGTTCCGGATTCACCGAGAACCAACACGGTAGCCTCTGTGGGTGCCACAAGATCTATTTGACGGATCACATTGTGCAGGGCCGGGCTTTGTCCCACGAGATCCCCGAAGGCTCCGGCTTCCAGGACTTCTTCCTGTAAGTACCGATTTTCCGCTTGCAAGCGGTTTTGCCGTTCCAAGAGTTCCTCTGCCTGTTTTCGTCCGCTAATATCAACCAGAAATCCTTGGTACCACTGCACAGCACCTGCCGCATTGCGAATCACCCTGGCATTTTCTGAAATCCAAATTAGCGTCCCGTCCGCCCGATAGACCTCTGACTCAAAATCCGTGATGACATCCTTTTGCTCCAGCAACCGGCAAAATTCCTCCCGCTTTGTTGGCTCCACATACAGTTGGCGACCGATATCTTTGACGGCTTCCATTAATATTTGGGGGGAGTCGTATCCCAACAAATGACTCAGGGCGGCATTGGCATTGAGGAATACACCGGCAGGTGTCGCCTGGTAGATCCCTTCTACCGCTTGATTAAAAATGGCGCGATATTTTTCTTCCGATTGCTGAAGTGCTTCTTCGGCTTCTTTTCGCTGAGAGATATCTCGAATGATTCCGCTGAAAAAGAGCCGCCCTTCTTCTTCCCAGGCCGAAAGCGTGAGTTCAAGGGGGAATTCCTCTCCGTTTCTGCGCAGACCATTCAGTTCCACTGTCTCTCCAAGAATTCGCGTCTCTCCCCTCGTGCTGTACCGCTCAAGCCCTGCTTGATGCACCAGCCGGTATCGATCTGGCATGAGCATGGTGAGAGGCTGGCCGACGGTCTCCTCACTTTCATAGCCGAAGATGTCTTTGGCCCCCTTATTCCAAAACAGGATGGTCCCCGATTGATCCGCAATAATGATGGCATCGTGAGATGACTGGGCCACGGCCCGAAACCGCATCTCTGCTATGTAATTATCTTTTCCATTGCTCATTGGCCCGTTGGTCCTTTTATCCTGTTTCAGGTCTATTTCATCTATGACCATGTTATTAAAATGTTGAAAAATGGCACAGCGACTGTCACATTAAACAACATTATTATGTTGTTGTTCAGCAAAATATTGCTATTAAACAAATTATTGTTGTACGAAGTTTTCATTAAATAAAAAAAATGCTTACAAATCAACATATTATGTTTTATTCATGCTTGGCACAGGATCTGCGTAAAGGCTATAGAAATGATGTTGCATCTATAGGCATCGATAGTCGGGCATCACCTTTAATCATCATATTTATGTTCGTATGAAAGGATCGCAGAATGAAGAATCGACATTCAGGCCGGATAGGATTGGCCATCGCGCTTTTAGCAATGACCGGAAGTCTTTCCACCTTTGCCTCATTAGTCGAGGCCAAGAAAGTCACGGTAGAGCTGACGGCAGTGGAAACGGAAGTCGTCATTGACGGTAAAGGCACCACGTATAAAGCATGGACCTTTAACGGACAGGTTCCGGGTCCCGTCATACGCGTGGCCGAAGGTGATCAAGTCCATTTCATCCTCAAAAACCACAAGGACAATGGTCGCCCACACTCCATGGATTTCCATGCGGCGGAAACGGACTTCCTCGCGAATTATCGCGATGTGAACCCTGGCGAGTCTCTAGAATACGTCTGGGAAGCGAAACGGCCCGGAGTCTTTGCCTACCACTGCGGGGCGTTTCCAATGATTCAACATATTGCCCGTGGCATGTTCGGCGCCGTCATTGTTGACCCTAAGGATGCCGGTGCGATGCCCAAGGCTGACCGGGAATATGTGCTGGTGCAATCGGAGCTATTCACGAAAGATCCTGATGACGTCCAGGCAATGATGGACGCGAAAAATGACCATGTCGTGTTCAACGGCGGGATATTTAAGTATGACCCGGTTCATGCCGCAAAAGGGGGAGAATTCCTCACCGCGAAGCCGGGGGAGCGGGTACGGTTTTATTTCGTGAACGTCGGCCCGAATAATTTCTCCTCACTTCATCCGATTGCGGAAATTTGGGATGATGTCTGGGCCAGCGGAAATCCCGCCAACCGCTTACAGGGGGTGCAAACTCAGGTGATCGGTGCGGCAGATGGTGCCATTTTGGATGTCGTCGTGGAACAAAAAGGCGTCTATCCGATTGTGACCCACTCACTGAAAGATGCGCTCACCGGAGCCATTGCTCTTCTTGAAGTGAGCGATGAAGCCAAGAAGCTTCCTCTGATGCCTTCAGTGGGTCCCAAAGCCAGCGAAACAACCAGCAAAAAGTAAAAGAGGGCACATCCTCAGACATCCTCTTCAACTTAACTCGCATCTCTTCGTGGGAGACACCTTCATCGTCTCCCACGAAGAATCGGGCTTGACCCCACCCTCAAAACAGACATTCTCGTATTTTCTGCCAAACAGTTTTTGCCCGTCCAGGGTACAATCGAAAATACGTCCAAAAATGACCTGAACGCATTCTCGCAATTTGCCTTGTTGCTCAACCTCAGAAAGACAGGGATGCCTTTACACTCTCAGGTCTCCATCATTTCCAGCCTGGTATCAAACTCATGACCGCATTGGACACATCGGATACAATCCGATTCCACCAACGGTTCATCATCTCGAATCCCCATTCCCCCGCAATCGGGGCATCGGGCTAAATGAACTTTTTGATCGTCGACCGTTTCGTATTGCGTTCCGTGAAGGCAAAACACCGGTTGTCCCTCAAGAACCCATTGCTTCCCGGCCTTATCAACAACCGGCAGGGCAATGTAATGCTGAGCCGCATAGGTCTCTTGCTCCGTTCGTGTCGCAAGACCATCTTGAACCAGTTTGTCGGTTTTGACTTCATAGAGAGCACCCTCTTTGGAAATGACTTTTGTCGGTCCCATCTTCACCTCCTTTACATGTAAACGCACCGTTTTGAAATCACATTGCAACTGATGAACTCCTGGGTGTCTGGTGAATGTTCCTGGTCTTAGGAACCTGTCGGACTTAGGATGAATCGGCTGCAAAAGCATCTAAGCGGTCCATATTTCACAGCTTTCTTGGACCATAGTCCCACTATGGGCAGGCGAAATCGTCAAAATCTTGCCTCGCTAATCAACTTTTTCACTCGCGATCCCCCAAGTCCGACAGACTCCTAGGCGTTGCCAGACACTCACCCTCCTTTGGTCAGCTATCCCCTTCAATTTTTCATGGCTTGAGGCCGATAACATCTTTATCCGAAAATCTCGACAGAAACCCCTCATCACCATTAGGACTCATTCGCATGCCAGTCTCGCCTGTAAGACTTATGCTGCTGGTCGGAGGGTGGATCAGTCTTGCTCTGGGTATTTTAGGGGTATTTGTTCCACTCCTGCCCACGATTCCCTTAATCCTCCTTGCCGCTTCGTGCTTTTCTAAAAGTTCCCCTCGCCTCCATGCACAGCTGCTCCATCAACCCCTGTTGGGCCCCATGATTCAGAATTGGGAACAAGAAGGCAGCATCAGTCAGAAGGCGAAAGTCATGGCCACGGTTTACATGGTTGGACTGTTCGGGTGCTCTCTCCTGATTTTCCCCTTTTCGATTCTCCTCACCATCTTTCTTGTCTGCATTGGTATTGGAGTCTTAGTGCTAATCTGGACTCGACCCGTGCCTTTAAGCCATCTTAATCAACTCAGCAATCGCCCCACTGACACCGGCAAAAATCTGGTGAGGCTTGGCTGATCCATACATATAGGCGGGCGTGGTGATCACTTTATTGCCGTGATCCACAACATACTTTTCCACCGCGCAATTCTGATGTTTGGCCCCTGTTTTTTCTAACTCGGATGCGGTTCCGGCGTCTTCTCCAATGGTCACATTAATGCCTTTTTTCCCCAAAGCCAATGCCATGATAGCCGGCGCGATACAAATGGCCGCGATGGGCTTATGGCTGTCACTAAATTCTTTCACGATCCTGGCCACCTGCGGATCAATTTGGCCACCACTCCCCTTTTTTCCAAAATCACAGAGATGCAACGCGGCTCCGAAACCTCCCGGAAAGGCCAGGGCGTCAAAATTCTGTGCTTTAAGTTGTTCTAACGATTGAATCTCGCCACGAGCAATGCGGGCGGCCTCCTGCAACACATTTCGTTTCTGTCCGGTGGGTTTTTGAGTGAGGTGATTCGTTTCCTCAACATCTTTATTGGGCGCAAACACCTCATATTCAGCTCCGTTTTGACCGATGGCAATGAGCGTACTAACGGCCTCGGTAATTTCAGCTCCATCTAAGAATCCACAACCTGAAAGAATCACCGCCACTTTTTTCATAATCTCCTCCTTTTCCCTGAATGCACCGTAGAAGGGACAGCAGTCCCAACCCGGACGGTCCAAGTATTTCGTGATAGGTGTTACGCTAGTATGACTCTGGGATGAAGGTCAATCTCTGGATATTCCTGAATTCTCTTCTGAGTCCAGGCACTCCACTCCCTAGTATGCCCTCCAAGCGAATAACGCTTCCTCTCAACTCTCAACCCCCAGGACAATCCTGCTCATTCACCAACCAGTCCTCCCATGGTACGCTGTCGGGGAACTCGTCATTTCACTTTTTGAATGAGGGAACGCATGAATCACCAGCGTTTTGATTTTCGCGGAACAGGGTTCAGTTGTTTATGGTTATTTATCTGGACGTGGGTGTTGACCGTGATCACCTTTGGCTTATTTTTTCCATGGGCCTATTCTGCTCAACAGCGGTGGATATCGGAACATACTTTTATCGGCCATCGCCAGCTCGCCTTTCACGGCACGGGAATCGGATTTTTCGGGACCTGGCTCCTGATCATGGTGCTCACGATCATTACCTTTGGACTCTATATGCCTTGGGGCTTTTGCCGGTTGAAACGATGGCAGACCAATAATCTCGCCTTCGCTGATGAGGAATTCCAAGGGTAATTCCTGGTAACCATCAATGACTATTCTTATCCTGGCGGTGGGGAGTTACGGGGATGTGCTGCCTTTGGTGGGGTTGGCCAGACAGCTCCAGCGACGCGGGCATACGGTCACGGTCTTCACCAGTGCCCATTTCACAGAGCTTGTTCAAAAAACGGGAGTGGAGTTTGTTGCCATCGGAACGGCCGAGGATTATAACGTCATGGCCAATAATCCCGCGTTATGGCATCCCCACAAAGGTTGGCGACTCATCATGAAACTGCTGGTCTCCAGCGCCCTGGAAGAAACCTACAGTCTCCTCAAATCAAAGGTCATCCAGGGAAACACCATTTTGGTGAGTTCCACCCTGGGGTTTGCCGCTCGCCTCCTTCAAGAAACCCACCATATTCCCCATGCCACTGTCCATTTTTCGCCAGGCGTCTTCCACTCAGCCCACCAAACACCGAAAATCCCCGGCCTACCACTTCCGGATTGGTTGCCCGTCACATTCAAGCACCACATGTGGAAATTCCTGGATCACACGATCATCGATCCTGTGGTGAAACCCCGACTGAATCGATTTCGCGGTCAGCTCGGCTTACCACCGGTTTCGCGGATCTTCCACGACTGGCTGCATTCACCCGATCTGGTCTTAGGTCTTTTCCCTGAGTGGTTTGCCGCTCCTCAGCCTGACTGGCCTCCGGAAACACATGTCACCGGTTTCCCCCTCTATGATGAAGCCCCGGACAGTGTCCTGCCCGCAATCGTACAGAGTTTTTTGGATGCACACCCGGAACCATTGATCTATACCCCAGGCTCGGCCAATAAACATGGTCAATCATTTTTCAAGGAGGCGGCCGAAGCCTCCAAGGAACTAGGACGGGCGGCGATTTTTCTGACGAGGTATCCGGAACAACTTCCTCCTTCCCTCCCGAAGGGAGTGACGCACTTTTCCTATGTGCCCCTCAGCCAGCTCCTCCCGCATGCGGCTGCCCTCATTCACCATGGAGGCATCGGCACCTGTTCCCAGGCCTTACGAGCAGGAACTCCGCAACTGATTCAACCCCTGGCGTTTGACCAATTTGATAATGCGGCTCTGGTTGAAAAATTAGGGGTGGGGAGGATGATTCGGAAACGAAACTTCAATGCTTCCAACATCGTGCAGCATCTTCAGGCCCTGCTCGGCTCTTCAGATGTAAAAACTCAGTGCCAGAGCCTACAGAACAATTTCCTGGGAAATGATTATCTCAGGGAAAGTTGTCACCTGCTCGAAACAACTTTCAGAATGGTGTGACTTCTCGACAACCCTTCATGGCTGGTGCATAGCCACTTCCTCTTGTCAACACGTATTTTTGTATTTCCTCTCCACTGAAATATCCGTAAAGCTTGATGAACTTTGCAAACACTTGCTAGAGTGCCGAGGTTGTGACAACACCATCTCCCTTACAATTCAAAAAGAAAAATCCAAAAGTTATTATCTCCACCAAATTTGGAGATATTGAAATCCGCTTTTATATGGATGACGCGCCTCGACATGTGGAAAGCTTCCTCAATCTCATCAGCCTGAAATTTTATGATGACACGACATTTCACCGGGTCATCCCGGAATTCCTGATCCAGGGTGGCGACCCGTTAAGCAGACTTCCTGAGCGGGAACTCCATGGCACCGGAGGACCGGGGTTTAGCCTCCCGCCCGAACCGAGTGATCGACCTCACCGTCGGGGGACGGTCGCCATGGCCAAAGTCCCACGGAATCCCGATGCCACCAGGGATATCTCCGATAGCGGATCGCAGTTCTATATCATCGTGGAAGACACCAGCAGTCTTGATCGCATGTATACGGTGTTTGGCAGGGTGGTGAAAGGTATGGAGGTGGTAGACCAGATTGTCGCATTGCCGTGTGATGACCGGAACAATCCGCTGGAACCCGTACCGATGAAAATCAGAGCAGAGGAATAGACTAAAAGCAAACGAAAGACGGCAGTCATAGAATTGCGCCTGCCCAGGATCTGCAAAATGAGAGAGAACGCGCCCTGCCGCCTCCCCACCTCAAAGCATTCTCCCAAAAACCTAAAACAGCCATCCAAGGCGAATGAAGTGACGAACTCCCCGATGGAGGTGGGTGCGCTCAGAGTCAGATGGGGTTGACGCGCAGAGCGCCTTCAGCAAGGCTTCAGGGAAGGCGTCTGAACAGCCTGTTAGACAAACGCGATGCTCGCGTATGTCACCGTGGAATTAAACTGATCGGTAACCCCCCGATCATAGCGTAGCACCTGCCCTTTGAAATCCTCCCCATCACGCTTGAGCAGTTTCATCAGGGAAAAGATGACGGAAAACCCTAAAATGCGACGTTGATTACCTTCTTTCAAGATAAATTCTGCGAATCCTTCCGGATCAGCTTCTTCCACCTTCTTCAACATTTCCAGATCAATCTGCATACAGCGGTGAAATGAAAAATCGGTGGGGGGCGTTTTGTCTCCATAGCGAATCCCGATATGCGCTAAATTGGCGCTGCCAATGACACACACCTGTTGCCCGCTGGCCTGAATCGCGCGTTTGGTAATCGTGAGAAATTGATCAATGCGGTGAAAGAGCTGTTGATACTCCCCGCCCGTGAGTGTGTCCGGAGGAAAGTCCACCAGAATAGGCACAATGGAAATCTTCCGATCTTCACCCAGTGCATGCTTGAGAAACGGCAGTTGCAACTCCAGACTATGCTCACGGAGATGGGCAATATCTTCCACAAAAAATGTCTCACCTGTTTCTTTGCGGATCAAGTCGATAATCGCTCGATTAACCGGCACGGTCCCAAACGGCGTTTCAAAATCTTTATCCGTAAAGGCAACTCCCCCTTCGAGACCCGCATGGCAGGTACCGATCAACACCAGCACATCGGGGACCTGGCCTAGCCGTAATTCCTGATAGCCCCATGCATAGATGGACCCGGCATCTTTCAATTCAAAATTCGGGGCCACCAGGCCCTTTATGGTCTGACCGGCACATTCTGCTTTTCCTTTTTCCGGTCCTTCCTTTGAAGCATAAAACCCGTCGATCTGCTCGCGCAGTTTGGCCGGATCGGCCTCATATTGTTTCCCGGCAAACGCCATCGGCCTCGCATCAAGTTTTCGATAGGCCTCAAAGGCTTGTGCCTGAACCTGTTTTAGTCGATCACCTTCCAAAAATAATTTATCGTCCAGGTCGCTCACCAATTTTGTGAGGCGATCCGGCATCATAAATTCTCCATACTTTTTGAGATACTCAGCACCAACCTGTTCCAGAGAATGGTCCCCGTCAAAAAACTGGAACAGATAGAAAAAATTTAGCGGCAACACCAGCTTTTCAGAAGACAGACCCGAAGGGTCCCACAGGACAATATATTGCTCTTCCCCTTGCTTCAGCGGAGAATATTGAAGATTACGGAGGATCGGGTAGTTTTTGGAATCTTTTTCGACAGTCTCGGTACTCATATGAAAGGTCCTATCCTGGCTGAAAGGAAAAAATTGTCTCAAACCAGGTCATTATACGGGGGCATTAATCAAGCCCGCAACCAATCAGGACAAGGGGTTTTGATGAATATCGTGAAAAGGAAAAATGAAAGGGGTTTATAGAGAATTGTGAGATGAGGGCCCCCATGAGCTACCTGCAAAGGTAGCTAAGGGATAGCCAGCGATTCCATAGGTTTCATTTGGTGGAAAAAGTATAGTAGCAAGGCCTAGTAAACCCGAATGACCCGAAGAAACTACCAACATGCTTATTGGCGATGATCGATAGCTGACAGCAGCCATGTCTCTTGATATACTTTTCCTATATTGTGAGGTATTTAAATGAGTAAGGTTGAATCGATTGAACAACAGATAAGGACCCTCTCACCGGAGGAACTGGCCAAATTTCGCGCATGGTATGCCTCATTTGATGCTCAGGCGTGGGATACTCAGTTTACCGTTGATGTCGAGGGGGGGGAAACTTGATTCCATCGCTGAGCGAAATATTCTCGCCCACAAAGCTGGACAATCGACCAAGTTTTGAATCACTACGCCTCTCCTGAATTTTGGTCTTGCTATCGGTCTCTACCTTCTCCCATTTAGGTTCTTGGTGATAAGGCATTTGAGCAACTAAAGACTAACCCACGTCATCCCTCTCTGCATTTCAAAAAGGTCACTCGTTATTGGTCAGCTCGAGTAGGTTTACACTATCGCGCGATTGGCGTTGACATTTCGGATGGGGTACTGTGGTTTTGGATCGGAATTCACGACGACTACGACAAAATCCTTCGTTAGCCCTACAATATTTCAACTTTAAACAAATATATCTCCAATCTCCTCAGAGAGGGCCAGGGTGAGGGGGCATTAACAGTCGAACGTTAAATGAATCGTCAGTGCGTCTCGTAGGGGAACGGTTTGGCGCTGTGATCTTTAGATGCAAAACATTGCACCCAGCTTGAACCTCGAAAGCAGCTCCGTCTACGAGGAAAACAAAGCCGAATTCTTTAAAAAATTTCCCTTAGTGCCGCGCTCATAGCAGATCAAAGTTAAGAAGGGAGTCAAGCCCAAAGTTAGTTGAAATTCTCTCAGACTCCCGCCATGAATATTAGGCCACCTTGCTCGTGGCTGTCTGCGTGATCTTTAATTCCCGTTGCAGGGCGATCCGCAGCTTGGGCAGATGCCGATACCCCTTGACCCTTCGCAGTCGCGGCTCGATATCCACTAAGGCCGCCGCCAACCAGCGGTGCCGTTGTGACGAATTGACCCAATGATCAACCTTGGCGCAACGCGCCTCCACTGCCGCATTGATGGACTCTAAACAATTCGTGGTCTTAAACGATTCTCCCAGTAACGGGAACACGCCCAGTCGATGCAGCGTCAGCGTCTCGTCCTGCCCTTCGGCGAGACTCCGAGCCGCCGATTGATTGCGTGCCTCCAAGTCTCGCTGAAGCCGGGCCAAAGCCTTACGAGCATCGTCATAGGTGGGCTGGCGATACGCGCGTTGAAGCCGCGTCCGCCAGTGGGCCTGTTCGCCTTTCGGAAGATGCCGGACCACGTTTTCCCGCTTGTGCCATTGGCACCGTTGAACCAGGGCCGTCCCTCCAAATGCCTGCCGTACGGCTGCCCGCAGGCCTTTGCCGCCATCGATGATCACCAACAGGCCCTGCGAGATATCCAACCCCCGATCACCCAAGCTGTGGAGGAAGGGCGTGAGGACGGCCTCGTTCTCGGTCCCGGTTTCGACAAAGCCCAGGAGGTGCTTCTCGCCGGTGAGCGCGATGCCGACGGCAATCACCATCGTCATGTCGGCAAAGGTCTTGCCGTCGAGAAACACGGCCACCACGTCTAAAGGGCTCAAATCGCGGTCCTGAATGGCCTGCAACTGCTGGGCACTGGTCCGCGTGAAGGTCCGGGACACCGTCGAACTCGACAACCCAATGGCCCCAGGGACCGCCGCCGCGGCTGTCTCATAGTTCCGACACGAGATGCCATACAACACTCGCTTGAGTAAGAGCTCATCGACCTGGCCGGTGCCCCGCAACTGTTCCAGGGTGTGTAAGGAAATCTCCCCGCCGCTCTGGTGCTGGACCCGCGGAATCCGCAGGGGGTGCCGTTGCCCGGCTAACTGGACGCTCCCGGGATTGCTCCCATGGCGGCGACCGGGTAGGGCTGGCGTTTTTCGCGCATAGCGTGCTCCGGCCAAGGTGCACACCTCCGTTTCGAGAACCTCTTGAACATGCATCAGCCCCAACGGAATGAGGGCCCGAATACACTCCACCTTACTATCCACATCCAATGCCTCATAGTGATCGGACCCCAGCATCGACGGGACTCCCAGACATTTCATTTTCTTGCTTCTCTTTTTGCTTTTCGCAATACTACTCATGAAGTGGCTCCTTTCTTAGATTGTGGGGATGACATTCTTGGTCGAACGCCATCTCACCATAGCAACGGGAGCCGCTTCAAATTTCCACTAACTTTAGCACTCTCTCTAAGAAGGAATCTCAGGGTTTTTGTCCTGCCATTCGTTTGGCCAGTCGTTGGGCGACACGTTTCATGGCGGTGGATCGGTCACGAGGGTCAAGCAGCACATTCAGCACATGGACCTGTTTGTAATCATCAACGGCAGTAGTCAAAGCTTGAACTAAGTCCCCAAACGTGCCCACCCGATGGCCCACGCCTCCTCCCAACAAATCCACAATCTTCTCGTACTGCCATTCGTGAATATCATTGAAGGGACCTTCAAGAATTTCCCGTTCGGTCCCATAGCCGCGGTTATTCAACACCACCACGATAGGAGCCTGCCCATAGCGAATACAGGAGGACAATTCGGTGCCGGTCATTTGGAATGCGCCGTCACCCACTAATACGAGGGGCCTCAGTCCTGGATCAGCAAACCCCGCACCGAGAGCGGCGGGGACACTAAATCCCATGGAGGTGTAATAGGCCGGAGACAAGAACTCCGCACTTTTTCGTACACGCAGATCTGCAGCGGCAAACAGCGACTCCCCCACATCGGCAATCACCACAGTTTTGTCATTCAACAATCCATCCAGATATCCGAAGACATTGCGAAGGGTCACCGCTGCTTCCGGACCAGGTGGATCAAACCGGACGCTGTCGCGAGGGGGGAGCGTCCGCGCAGGAAAAGACGGCAAGGGGGACGCCACTAGGGCTCGAATGAAATCTTCAAAACGGACGTCTTCATATTTATGATGCTTGATGGCGATGGAGTCCGCCGTCGCATGAACTGTTCGACCTGCCGCAAGGAGCGTGGCATGCGCCTTGACGTCTTCGACATCAGTGAGCAACGTTCCTAAGGTCAGCAGGCAATCGGCGTTCTCCACAAACTCCAGAATTTCTTCCCGCCCCACCAGTCCGCCATACACCCCGATATTCAAAGGATGATCTTCACGGATGACGGACTTCCCCAACAAGGTCGTGGCGATCGGCACATTCATATGCTCGACCAGTTCGGTCAAGGCATCCTGAAGACCGAATCGGTGAATTTCGGCGCCAGCTAGAATAACCGGACGCTCGGAACCTGACAGAATGCCGCGCACTTCTGCAATGGCTTCTTTGAGGGCAGCCGGGTCACTTTGGCATGCCGTGACTTTCGGTGGGTTTGTTGAAGCAACCTGCACGGGAGTCAACACAAGATCACGTGGAATCTCCAAATAGATCGGCCGCTTAAATTGCATTAACGCCTTCAAGGCCCGGTCAATTTCCCGTTCAGCCGTGTGAGGATCATCCAACACGACGGAGGCCACCGTAATTTTTTCAAAGACATCGCGTTGGGTCGAGAAATCCCGGACCATGTGATGAAGGAAGGGATTATTGACTCGTTCATTCAGCCCGGGTGAGCCGGAGATCAACACCACCGGCGAGCGCTCGGCATAGGCACAGGCAACGGCATTGACCATATTCAGACCACCGACGCAATAGGTCACACATGCGCCGCCAATCCCATGTATGCGCGCATAGGCATCCGCCGCAAACCCCGCACAATCTTCCCGCGTCGTTCCGATGTGCCGGATAGGCGATTCTTCGATGAGCTGAAAAAGCGTCAACACATAATCGCCGGGGATGCCGAAAATGTGGTGCAGGCCCAGCTTATACAAGCGGTCCAGCAGAAGAGTGCCAATGGTGTAGGAATTATTCATAGGTATCTAACCTCTTTGTCATTATATCGGAATAAAGCCTAATAAAAAGAAGCCACGGACTAATAAGTAATCTTGGGAAAATCTTAACGGAAAGAAAATCAAGAGGATATTCGTAGGGACTGAGGTTTCACCACTCAGGGATTTGACGACCACCAGTTAACTCGGTGAGATCCCCCAAAAGTTGTCATCCTGAGCCAGCGGCGAAGGATCTGTGCCCAGGTGGAGAAGCAAGGGTTCAGCGGAATTCTTCGTTTTACTCGTCGCCTGGGGTCGGCTAAACATAGAGTTCAGAGATTTTGCGCGGTTTCATAGCTTACCGAACTTTGGAATGCAGACTTGCGCAAACCCTGTCTTTATTTGTCAATGCCGTGTTTTTGTGCAAGAGAAATCCAAATAATCTCTGCGTCGAGAATGTCTAATGCGTCCCCTTTCTCCTTAAGCATCTCAATCGTAATTGTGGAAACTGGATAGTTCGCCGTTCCCATAATCCCACTTGAATGGCTTGTGGCGTTCATTTGTGTAAAATTGCCGTATCCAGAAACGGTACCCGTTGTATAAGTTGATCCGGGAACATAAAAAGACTCAGAATGTGCGGACTGCTTCTCGG
>JBDSHB010000266.1:0-2930 GCA_039918695.1 Nitrospirales bacterium
TAATGGTGGGCCAAATGCGTTTCATTGTCGTGGCAGGGGGATCGGGAGGATGCAAATGGGTGAACAGATGGATGGGATAATCAATGGCGACGCCGATCAAGGTGGCGCCAAAAGCCAGAGTAATGCCATGGAGATATCCAAAAACCGCGTACACAGCCAGAGAAGAGGCCAACAGTGCGGTGGCCAAAGGAATCATGGTAAGCAGGATGAGCCCAGCGGACCGGTAGGTGAGGAAAAGGAGGGTGACCACTCCCAGTGTGCCGAGGCTGCTGAGCCATCTGGCGTCGTGTTGAATCAAGGTCCGGGATTGAATGGCAAACAGGGAAGATCCGGTGCGTAGCAATTCAAGAGCGGATGCACCCGGTAGGGTAGCCCGAAGAATTTCAACCTGGAAGGTCATCAATGACTGGATATCTTCCTGCGTATCCAGGTCAAATCCCGGCGCCATCGTTTCTGCTACCAGTAAGGTCAGGTCTTTTTGAGCCGAAAACCAGACTCCATGTTGGGTATTGAGGGAATTTCCCCCTTTTAACATTTGGGCATATGGGGGAAAAGCTTGGGTAGGGTCTTCAAGGATTTTTTGTTTAATTGGCAATGGGAGCAGATTCGAGATGTCGGATACCCGGCGTTGAAGGGCCTCTTGTAAGGCTTTTCCCTGGAACTGAAATGGATGAAGGGATGGACTAAGTAAATACCGGTATCTATAGAGGAGAGCTTGATCGTTCTTCAATGATGAATGTTCACCATTATGTACATACACAAAACGCCCGCTGTCTCTCATGGCTTGAGCCAGTTGCTTGTTGGCTTCCCCCAACACCTCTCGTGTGGCGCCTTGGAGACCCAGCAACAGCATCCGAGAGGTTTGCCCCGATTGAAGCTGGTCGCTCAAGGCTTGTTGAGTGGCATTTTCGGTGGAGGGCAATAAGGCGTGGAGTTGTGAGTGAATGGGAATATGGGTAAAGGCGAGCACTCCTCCAATGCCTAGGGCCAGGAGATACAAGATACTGGGCAGCCAGGGTTTGATCGTCACTCACCCTCAGAGGGTGAAAGAAGGAGTTCGGAATGATCCCCGTTGACTTCTTTGACTTTGATGGCTCGAATTCGATTGTTGGTCCCCAGAATCTCTATACATTCCAACGTGTTGAATTCGGACCTCGTGACTGGTCGGAGATTCAGGTTCCAGGAGCTGTCCGTGCCGATGAGAGTCAGATGAAAGTGTTGACGAAGGTGGCTCACATTTCCTGTGAATAAAGTCCGTAATCCCAGGATGAAGGCCGAAAGACTAGGAATATCCTGCATGGCAAAGGTGGTAGAAATGTTTTGCTCAGGATTCACATATCGGAGAGTTTCTCCTTCTGCGATGAATATTTCTTCAAAGGGTGATAGCACGTGTTTTTCCAGCTTGGAAGGAGGGGTGAATCGTAACGTCCCTTTCTTCACACTCGCCTGAGTGAGCATCGTAGAGGTGTAGGTTTCACGGAAAGGCTCCTCGTAATGCAGGCGTTGGGGGAGCTGCTTCATGAGGCGATCGATTGTCCAGGATTTATTCGAGTCTTGAACGGAAGAATGGTTGGGGAGACAGATACTTTCTGGGGTTGCTGAAGCGGGGGATCCCAGCAACACCATCGTGATCAGGCAAACGGGTAGGTTAAGTATCTTCTTCCCAAAAATCATAAAAATTAAACCAATTGTGAGGGGCCAAACGACAGTAATGTTCCAGCCGTGTCACAAAACGTTGCGTCCATTCTTGAAGCGAATCTTCTCTGGTCTGTCGGTCAAGGATGATGTGTTCGGATAACAACTCAAAGTGGATCTCATACCGGCATCCTCCTCGATACAGTCCGAAAAAGAGAATGACCGGGACTTTCAGGATACTGGCCAGTAACATCGGGCCGGAAGGGAAATGTGCCGGATGCGCCAAAAACTGACATTCCACAATTTTATCATGTTTGACGGGTCTATCCCCAAGAATCCCCACGAGGCCTCCCTCATCGAGACATTGCTTAACGTGTAACATGGTATCCGGGGAACCCACCTGGATGATGGATTGAGCGATGGAAGGTGCCAAGGTTTCCAAGGCTTGGCGAAGCATGGGTGCATTTTCCTCGTGCATCAATAATTTGATGGGGACATGACGGCTGGACAGCCCGCTGGCCCGAACGACCTCGAAGCTGCCCATATGCGCACCCAGCAGCAGGCAACCCTGTCCCCGGTCCACACGATCCAATAAGATGTCGGCTCCATGAAAATTCAGTTCGAATTGGTCATATTGTCCAGACAAGAGGAAGGTGCGATCTAGGAGCGTTGAGGCAAAGCAGTGGTACTGTCGGAAAATGTCCAGGGACCGGACTGGGCGGTCAAGAACTCTGCGTAAATAGGTTCGTATGGCTTTTTTGGCTTGAAAGGAAAAGAGGAGGTAGTAGACGCAGATGGGATAAAGTAAGAGTCGGGCGGTCTTCCGCCCTAATTTCAACGCGGCCCACATCATAAAGCGGTAGGCCCATTGTTGACCGCGCTCGGGTTGAGACAGCCACCGTTTGCTCATGGTGATTCTTGAGCTGGATATGGCTGGGACTGATAGGTCAGCGTCCCACTCACGATCGTGCGCCCTTTTACTTGACCATGAAAGGTCATTTCCGTGGGATCAACATATTTGAGGGAGACCGTCACTAATTCTTCGGGTCGCAGAGGCGACTGAAATTTCACGCAGGATGCTCCGGTCAATGTGTTCCATCTCTTCGGAAGATCACGAATGATGCACAAAATTTCAGTGAGAATGACGACCCCTGGCACAATGGGATTCCCTGGAAAATGATCTTTCAGGGCAGGATGGGTTCCAGCGACGGAAAAAGTCTTTTCCAGGTTCATGAGATTATTTTCTGACCGGTTGAGGATAGATGAGTTTGGAACAACGCGTGTAAGGTTTCTCG
>JBDSHB010000267.1:0-3480 GCA_039918695.1 Nitrospirales bacterium
TCCCAATTTTCACCTTGTTTGTCAGCCCAACCTATGGGCCAGACAATTGAAAAATGGTCAAGACGAAGGTGGGGAATCGAGAGCTGCAAAGGGGTCTGAGTTCTCTGAATTGAACGCGAACAATGAAGAAGTTTCCAAAGGCCCAAAAGAGAAAGGCGCAGCTCTACAAGGAAAGCCGGCCCCCGTAGGGAAAGATGGGGTCTCGGTGCGTCAGAATTTTGTCTATACCAAAACCTTCTCCTAAAGAAGGTTGCGGTCCGTCCGCTAGTCTGGGGTTACTCTCATCTCCCACCTGCCCAACGGAAGTAATAGGGAATGGGTCTTTTGGATGGCGTTAAAACACTCGTCATTCCCTTTCGCTCCCTCCGTGCCTCAATGCACGGTTTTTATTTGTCATTCACTGTAGAAGTCCCCACAATTCTTTGCTATTGGCTTGCCACCTGCCCCTAAAGCCGGGTTTTTCCCTGCGCAAGAAACAAAGTATTCCTCATCCTTCCGGGAGATTCAAACCAGGGGGCATCTTCCGAATTGGATCGTCTTTTCTCTCTTCATCAGCCTTGCGAATTTTTCCAGAGAGTTTCGATCCTCCTGTCTTCTCTACCTTGTTTTGGTGATCAAAAGTGATCGAATTTTGTCTTACCCGTGTTGAGAGTTGGCGTGGCTCATGGTAGCGTGGGGGAACGGTCTTCTGAACGTATGGAAAACAACACACAGGTTGCATAAGAGATGTTAGTAGAGGCCTGCATCGTCCTTTCCCGGTGTTCTCTGTGCCGATAAACGGAAACCAAAGAAACCGGGTCTTGTTCTTGAAGATGCGATTACCTTGAAATTCTGGCATTAATTTTTCGGAAAGCTTATTAACTATGTCGTCACTAGACCAACATTCTTCCATCGACTTTATCAGAGCAAAGGTTTCTGCAGATCTGGAAAGCCAGGCTATTGGCAAACAAGTGCATACCCGTTTCCCCCCAGAGCCCAATGGACATTTGCATATTGGCCATGCGAAATCCATTTGCTTGAATTTTGGCATTGCCCAGGAATTCGGTGGTCTGTGTAATCTTCGTTTCGATGATACGAATCCGACCAAGGAGAACATGGAATATGTCTCCTCAATTCAAGAAGATGTCCGGTGGTTGGGCTTTGATTGGGACGATCGCCTCTTTTTTGCCTCAGACTATTTTGAGCAACTGTATCAATTTGCGGTTCGACTGATTCAAGCCGGCCATGCCTATGTTGATAGTTTAACGGCCGAGGAAATCCGGGTTTTTCGCGGGACCCTGACGGAACCAGGGAAGGATAGCCCGCACCGGAACCGCACCATTGAAGAAAATGTGGTCTTATTTACTCGAATGCGGGCCGGAGAATTTGATGATGGGGTTCATGTGTTGCGGGCCAAAATTGATATGGCCTCTCCTAATATTAATCTGCGAGATCCTGCCTTGTATCGTATCCGACATGCCAAGCATTATCGGACAGGTGATGACTGGTGCATCTATCCGACCTATGATTTTGCGCATCCGCTTTCCGATTCCTTGGAGGGCATTACTCATTCGTTATGTACCCTGGAGTTTGAGGATCATCGACCCTTATATGATTGGCTGCTGCGGGTGTGTGATGTCTCGTGCTATCCCCAGCAAATTGAATTCGCCCGTTTGAATCTGGGGCATACCGTGATGAGTAAACGCAAGCTTCACCAGTTGGTGGAAGAAAAGCATGTGGACGGGTGGGGGGATCCCCGGTTGCCCACGCTGAAGGGGCTTCGGCGTCGAGGCTACACGCCTGAGGCGATTCGAAATTTTTGTGAGCGTGTGGGGGTGGCGAAACGTGACAGTGTGATTGAAATGGCTCTGTTGGAGCATGCCATTCGGGAAGATTTGAACCGGTCGGCGCCACGGGTGATGGCGGTGTTGCATCCTCTGAAAGTCATTATTGAAAATTATCCGGTTGGGCAGGTTGAGGCTTTAGAAGCCATCAATAATCCTGAGGATCCCAGCCAAGGCAAACGGGAAATAGCTTTTTCTCGTGAGCTGTACATTGAACAAGACGATTTCCGGGAAAATCCACCTCCAAAGTTTTTTCGACTATCTCCCGGGCAGGAGGTACGCCTTCGCTATGCATATATTATTCGCTGTGTCGGTGTTGAGAAAGATCCAGAAACCGGGGAAGTGACGGCTCTACGATGTACCTACGATCCTGATACGAAAAGTGGTGGAAATCAATCAAGTCGAAAGGTAAAAGGGACTCTTCACTGGGTCTCAGCTCAGCATGCTCTTCCTGCTGAAGTGCGACTGTATGAGGCCTTGTTGACTCACACACACCCCGGTTCGGGGGGGGAGCCTCAGGACCTTCACCACCTGCTCAATCCACATTCCTTGACCGTGCTGTCTCATTGCCAGGTCGAACCCGGTCTTGGGGGAGCGCCATCAGGTAGTCGGTTTCAGTTTGAGCGGCAGGGATATTTTTGCCTGGATCCGGATTCTACTCAGGAACGGTTAGTGTTTAACCGGACGGTGCCTCTTCGAGATACATGGGCGAAAATTGATAAGAAGTGAGAGCTCTTTCACCAGGAATTCAACCCCGATCTATGGGTGTTTTGAAAATAGCCAACAATTGGGTCTCCTCGTCCAGTGTTGAAAATCTCCATGCCCCTACCGGGATATCCAAGGTCAATGGGCCGATTTGTATTCGTTTGAGATCGAGAACTTTGAGCGGCGTATGAAATTTTGGATCTTTCAGGGCATGAAAGATTCGACGGAGATGCCGGTTTTTTCCCTCCCGTAAGACGACCTCTAGTTGTGTTTTGGGTCCAACCTCTCTTTTTTTTGTAATCCTGTGTACTTTTAATGTTCCGATGGAGGTGGAAACTCCTTGTAACACCCGGGATAGGTCATTGTCTGAAATTCTCCCTCTGATCTCAACCTCATACGTTTTTTCGCATCCGCCTGGCTCAGTGAGCCGGTCAACCATTGTTCCATTTTGAGTGAAGAGCAGGAGGCCACGGGAGTCTTTGTCCAGCCGGCCGATTGGTACCCATCCTTCCTGAAATAGGAAAGGCGGGAGGGCATGATAGACCGTTTTTCTCTCTCTCTCATCCTTTCGAGTGACCAGATACCCTTTGGGCTTATGGAACAGGATGACGCTGGTTCGCGCTAGACGGGAAGGCCTTGCGCTTGCGACCGCCCTCTCAAAGTCAGACATGGTTGATTTTTTGTTTGAATCGACAACTACGAGGGAATTCGAGATCTTTGGTGGTTCTTGTCAAAGGGAGCTCACATGTTCTGCCTACTTCTGTTCTAACGTATTGGTTTTTTGAAAGAATTGTTTTCATGTATCGTTTTAGTTTTCTGGTCAGATCCAGCCTGGACTGATGAGAGGTGTGCCAATTGCCTGGGATCAAATTTTTATAAACTTTTTCTAGATTTTGGTGTTTTGTTTGAAAAATAGATGAAAATTAAGGTATAGAAAATCTTGCCCATTGTT
>JBDSHB010000268.1:0-3997 GCA_039918695.1 Nitrospirales bacterium
GGCTCTCCAAAAGGATATGGGAATGGCTATTCTCCTGATCACGCATAATTTAGGGGTGGTCGCGCAATTTGCCCAGGATGTCATTGTCATGTATGCGAGTAAAATTGCCGAACGGGCCACCGTGAAAGAATTATTCCGCAGTCCCAGCCATCCTTACACGAGCGCGTTATTAAAATCGCTGCCTCGACCGGGGGAACGCCAGGCAAGGCTGGTAGCGATTCCTGGAACGGTTCCTTCTCCCTTGCAGTATCCACCCGGTTGCCATTTTTCCTCACGCTGTCCGGAAGTGATGGAGCATTGTCCTCTTCAACCTCCGCCCACGGTGGAAGTGGGGGAGGCGCATGAAACCGTGTGCTGGTTGTATGACAAAAAAGAGGCATGATGGAAAAGATCTTCATGCCCAATGCTGTTGTAAAAAAATCCTGTATCCCACTGTAAAAATTCGTCGTTACTCATGACCGAATCCACGCCACCATTACTCCAAGTCACAGGGTTGAAAAAATATTTCCCTGTTCGAAGCGGACTCTTTTCCCGCGTGTCGGCCTGGGTCAAGGCGGTTGATGATGTCACCTTCCACCTGAACCAAGGAGAGACCTTGGGCCTGGTCGGGGAGTCCGGCTGCGGAAAAACCACCGTAGGCCGGTCCATTCTGAGATTGATGGAACCCACCGACGGCCAGGTGACCTTCGAGGGAAGAGATGTGTTGAAGCTGACACCGAAGGAATTGCGGCAGGCCCGAAGACGGATGCAGCTGATTTTTCAAGATCCCTATAGTTCGCTCAACCCCCGGATGACGATCGGCGCCATCGTCAGCGAACCCTTGAAAATTCATCACATTGCCAAGGGCAAAGCGCTACAAGATCAGGTGGATCAGTTATTTATTCGGGTGGGATTGCGGCCGGAGCATCAGTCACGGTATCCGCATGAATTCTCAGGTGGTCAACGTCAGCGAGTGGGCATTGCGCGTGCGCTGGCGCTCAACCCAAAATTCATCGTTTGTGATGAAGCGGTGTCGGCCCTGGATGTATCCATTCAAGCGCAAATCCTGAATTTGCTCCGGGACCTCCAGCAGGAATTTCACCTCTCCTATTTGTTCATCACGCATGATCTTAATGTGGTGCAATATCTCGCCGACCGGATCGCGGTCATGTATGTGGGCAAGTTCGCGGAAGTCGCCCCTACGGAAGATCTTTTTGCGGCGCCGAAACATCCCTATACGCAGGCCCTGCTTTCCGCCAATCCGGTGCCCGATCCAACAGCACCACCCAAGCGCATTATCCTACCCGGCGATGTCCCGTCGCCGTTAAATCCTCCAGCCGGATGCCGGTTTCATCCCCGTTGTCCCGAAGTCATGGATATCTGCAAAACCGTAGAACCCAAGTTGACTCAAATCGGCCCTCCCGAAAAAGGCCACCAGGTCTGGTGCCATCTGTATTCTTAGACAAATTCCGACCAACTGTCTCCCGCCGACTGAACCTCCTGTTTTGTGAAAATCTCAATTTCTCCGTTCTGGGATTGAATGAATAAGCGATGACTCGGTGCGGTCCTACTCAGCGGGTCATCCTGAGCCCAAGGCGAAGGATCTGTGCCCAGGTAAAGCAGGCAGGGTTATCTTCTTCGTCATTCCCGACATTGGTAATCGGGAATCTATCTTAGTTTCTTTTTGATGGATCCATATCTCACCCCGGCATTGCGCGATTGATAGCGATGACCTTAGAAAATGTTTTGTCGGCAGTGAAAAATATCCGGAACATCAATTTGGATGTTATGAAAGGAATCAGCCGACAAAGTCCTGGTGGCGACGATTAACAGAGCGTCTCAAATCTGCCGTTAGGACTCAGCATGGCCAGTTGCGGCGAAGTATGGGAAGACATATACTTTGCCACTATGGCTCATACGATACCGCTAGATGATCTCACCGCTGACGAGCGCATTGAGCTTATGGGGAGACTGTGGGATAGCCTCGATCCCGCTCTTGCCGCGCCGATCACGCCTGATGTGGTCGCCGAGCTGGAGCTCCGTGAAGCAGAGGCGGATTCGGCACCCGATGCGGGCGAGGCTTGGTCAGGCATCAGGGACGATCTCCGGAAGAAGCTCAAGTAAGTGCGTCGGCTCCGTGTTCGCAAGATTGCAAAGGCCGAAATTGTTGGCGCGTTCGAATGGTATCTTGAGCGATCCCCTGTGGCTGCCAAGCAGTTCCTCGACGCGGTTGATGAGGCGATGAGCCTGATCGAGCAATCGCCAGAGCGTCACCCCGTCATTCGTGGGCATCTCCGTCGCGTGCTCTTGCGACGTTTCCCCTAGGCCGTTTACTACAAATTTTTTCCCTCGACCATCAGTGTTGTAGGTGTGATTCACAGGCATCGACACCCGGACGTCTGGTTGCAGCGTGTTGCGCCCTAATAAATAAATGGTGCAGTCTGGCCCTTCGCTCACCTCAGAATGTCGATTCTTGTTTGCGGGACTGTGCGAGAGGAGATAGGGTCCTTGATTGATTCACTCTTGTGTTTTGCCGTTCCCGGCGATGTTCCCTCACCCTTAAATCCACCCGGTGGATGCCAGTTCTATCCCCGTTGTCCGGAAGTTATTTATGTCTGTAAAACAGTGGAACCCAAGTTGACGCAGATCGGACCGCCCGAAAAAGGCCACCAGGTCTGGTGTCACTTGTATCCTTAATCAACCTTTGGCTCAATCTCGTCCGTTCTACTTAATCTCCCGATGTGTGGAAATTGGGAAATGCATATTCAGGCATTAGACGAACCCCTGATAATTCGGTGAGGCCGATACCCAAGCGGTTATCCTGAGCCTCCGGCGAAGGATCTGTGCCCAAGTAAAGCAGCCAGGGTTATCTTCTTCGTCATTCCCGAGGTTGGTAATCGGGAATCTATCTTGGTTTCCATTGGATGAATCCAAACCTTATGTCGCCACTGCATCGCGGATTGCGTTGACAATTTTATGAATCAAGACGACAATCATGCAGAAATTTGGAGGCCGAGTTCACATACTATCCTGGTCTGTATAGTCAATAGTTTTCTACCATTCGGGTGACCGTATGTATGGTGCTCTACCCAAACCTGAGGTAGAAAAGAAATTTGAGGAATACCGCCATTATTTGGTGTACGAAGCCACTCGCTTAACAAGTTTTGTTGCTTTATTCCGAAAACTTCACGAGCGCAGCGTAGATCGTCTCGAGGAGATAAACATTGCACCAGCTTTTTTCCAAATGTCAACGGAGGCTTTGCTGGCAGCTATTATCCTCTGGGTGGATAAACTGCTTAAAGAGCGTGGGGAGCGAGGTATTTTCGATTTCCTCTCGTTTATTGAAAGTAATTTGAAAATCCTTGAAGTAGAACAGCTCAAACGTCGAAAGAATTATCCAAACGATCACTGGATGCTTAGAAGAGATCCAATTACGTTGGAAACGATTAAGGAAGACCGAAAGCGTATTCAACGGCTTACCTGTCTCCAAAACTTCAAGACTCTTCGTGACAAATTCTATGCACATTTTGACAAAGAGTATTTCTTTGACCGAGAACGCATGAGGGAAATGGCCCCCACCTGGGGTGATCTGGATGAGGTAGTCGAGGTTATTTCCCAAGTCATTAATCAGTACTCTGCTGCTTAGGATGGACAGGAATTTTTACTTCAACTGGCAAATATTAACGATCTCGATTCCCTCTTGAATCGGCTGTACAGGTGCAGGAAAGCGATTAATAGTTAACGATTCGCTGGACGCAGGAAGACAAAAAATCCGATTGCCCATAAGGAGACCAAGAAATGAAGCAAATGGTTTCTCTTGCTTTTGTGCTTATTCTTGCTGGCTGCGCTATTGGCAGGAGCTATCACAATGCCGATAACATGTGGAAGCTGGGGTACACCGACACCCAACTTAACGAGAGTGTGTATCGAGTTTCTTATGCTGGGTACAGCATTCCTCAAAGCGAGTAGGATGATTTTGCCATCATGAGAGCCTCAGAAATAGCTAAAGAGAAAGGCT
>JBDSHB010000269.1:0-3652 GCA_039918695.1 Nitrospirales bacterium
TATTTCACTAAAAACATCCCACGCTCTGAAGAAGGCCCCCCTGCATCCGGCATCTCTTTCAGAATCTCTTATCGCCAAAATTTTAAAAGGAATAGCCATTAGCCAAGATGAAGGCATACTCCAAAAATTACTGCTTTCAACTCACCACCCCGCTCCGGCATTCTCTCCCTCACAAATAGATTTTTTGGCACATCATATATCCATGGCATTTTCTCAGGTCACACCGGAGGAAATTATCCATTTCAAGTGCCCACCGACTGATAAGCAGTTCTTTCCGGTCCAGGGAACGGTCGCCGTTTTCCCTCCATCCTCTCTACTGCTGACTTTAAAAGATTTGACACCCTACCCTGCGGAATCTCCCAAAATGCAACATTCCCCTCGAAAGGGCCAGACAACCTCTCTGGCTTTTTCCCACCAGGAAGCTGTCATTAGGACTGAAGAAGTCCAAGCCTTCATGACAATTCCATCAACGTATCATAGGATTGCCATCAACTATCAAAGACTCGAACCTTCAAATCCAAACAACAAAGAGAATCAACTAACCCAACCTGGCCCACAGACGACTCCTAATAAAAAAGTTGAACCACCCACGACAATGGACTCACTGAATTCCCAATTACGAGATCTCCAAAAAATAGTAGACCAACAAGCTGAAGAAATTCGACGAATTCAGGACAGTTCCTCTCCATAGAATAAATCATTTCCCTACATCCATTAATTTACTCCCATGAATGAATTCATTCCGGCCTGGGCATCGTTTCGCACACGAGTTCAGTCGAAATTTTGCAAGATTGACATCAAAGGTCTGTTTTACTTGATGAAGCATGAACCGTTTTTTTCTGAAGCGACACAAATCCCAGTCCATTGTGAGTAATGATATGAGACGGATGAGGCTGACCCATGCGGTCCCAAAACTGGCGAAGCATCTCCAGATCATTGTTGCTATTCCAGTCAATTCCCACTTGAGGAACCATGCCATCTGAGAATATTAAGATGACAATACCCACAATTCGACTGAAAATCCCATCAAATATAGAGCGTTCACAGTTCATTTTCCTTATGGATGCATTCTTCGTATTTCGAAGTGGCAAAAAGGTCAGCTTCAGGGTGAAGAGCAGCCACGGGTGGGGGCACGAGGTCAATCCCTAACAATTTCGTCCATTGCGGCTGAATAGTTTGAGCAGGATCGATATCAAGGACAATCTTCATGTCCCAATAAAACCTTGCTATGAACTGAGGTATACTGACTCGTCCGAATTTCAAACTTGATTGATTTTGTGTATGACCGGAATGTCTGCAGGAGGAAACTCATAGGAGCCCAAATCATGCTTGTGAACCCAGGCGATTTCAGCGCACTCTAATGCTTGAGGGATCCCCAGAATGATGGAACAGGTATAGAAATACAACTCCACCATTTTCTCCGTATACTGATAATGAAGAGTATGGAACCAAACGGGCTCACTTATCTCCACCCCTAACTCCTCTTTCACCTCTCTGCGCAAGCAATCTTCCAGAGTCTCTCCAAATTCCCTTTTTCCTCCAGGAAATTCCCAAAGCCCCCCTAGATAGGATTCCGGCTTTCTCCTTGACAAGAGAATCCTATCTTTCTGCCAGATAATTGCGGCCGCCACAACAATAGGTGGCGACTCCTGAGGCTCATTACTTTTCATCCGAAGAAACGGTGAGGCAAATATTCCGCATGGGACACAATAAACAAATGGGCTTTCTGGCCGTACACACCATGGCCCCAAAATCCATTAACGCCTGGTTAAAATCATATCCTTTGCCCCTGGGAATGAGTTTTCCAGAGAGGAGCCATAACTCCGCCTTTTGCTTCTTGGCCTCCCCTTTCCCAATAAATATCCGATGCAATACCCGCATCACGTTCGTGTCTAAAATAGGCGCATCTTTATTAAAGGCAAATGACCTGATGGCTCCTGCGGTATACCGACCAATGCCTTTTAGGGAGAGGAGTTCTTCAGGTTTATTGGGAATAGTTCCGCCATAACGCTCAATCGTCTCACAGGCAATGCCATGAAGACGGTATGGTCGAATATTATACCCGAGGGGATACCACGTTTTTCGAACATCATCTGGCTGAGCTTCCGCTAGATCCTGCAGAGTGGGATATTTCCCAAGAAACTCGTGGAATTTAGGAATAACCCTATCCACTTGCGTTTGCTGCAACATTACCTCAGAAACCAGAATCTTATATGGATCGGATGTTCTCCTCCATGGAAGATCCCGACCGAATTCCCCATACCATGCCAGGAGGCGTTTCTGAAACTTTACTTTTTTAGTTTTAGGAATGCCATGAACAACATTGGCATAGGTCTTAGATTTTTTTTTACCTGGAGTTTTTTTCATCTTTGCCATCGACAAGAATTATTTTTCAAGATTGGATCCTAGCCAACATAGCGCAAGCCTTCCCCCCATTCACGACAATCTTTCCATCCTACGAACGAATTAAAAATTAAACCACAAGATCAATTTAATCTAGCAGCCGCAAGAATATAATCCATTACATGAACTTCTACGAAAATGTCACATTAGTTTTTCTAGACAGGCGTCTTTAAGATCGGGTAGTGTCCCGTCCACTAAGCCGGATCGTTTTATTCCTTTTCATGTGCTCCGCCTCCACATGTCCCTTTATTTTTCAAGATTTGGAGGAATAGACGAAGTCCGATGAAATATCCAAATCTCTATTAGCGGTCAAACATTCAGGAATCCCGGGCCTTTGTCCTATTATGCGGACGAATTCCGGACCAGAAATTACCCTTCCCCAGACCCCCCATCAGGGGAACATTAAGATATTATTCCGTTCACAATCTTTTCACATTGTCACGCTGTGCATCCTCATCCCTACCGTCTTTGACGTTCCGGGACATTTTCAACCATCTGTTTCGTTCAAACACCAAAAGGAGGTTTCCTATGTTTCCACACACTATCCCACTTTCCCAGTTTTTCCCAAGTAGTGCCACAGAAATTCAAAAACTTGCCCAAGGCACGTCTGAACTCATTGCCAGATTCTCAAAAAAAGGAGGACCAGACCCAACAGACTATCCCATGCTGAATACGCTCCTGCAACAGTTTTCTGGTGGAAGCATACACAAGATATTTTCCGCTGATCAATTAGGATCAATTCGATCTGCTTTCGGAGAAGCCCTTTCCCCCGAAACCATTCAAGGTTGGGCGTACCATAAACCGTTAGGATATGCAGGCGATTATCAAATCATTGAAAAAATATATAATTACTACACATCCTCGAACCCTTCTTTAACAAAGTGGGACCAGTTTTTTCATACCCAAAAAGCACCTAAGGCAGTCAGAAATCGATTGTCATTTTTCCTTGACCAATTATGGAAGACAAAAATGGAAACCCCCTCAACCAGCCATATTCTCAACCTAGCCTCCGGTCCTGGTCGGGATATGTATGAAGCCCTTAAGGTTCTTGGGACATCAAAAATTGAGATTGATTGCGTTGATCAGGACGCGAATGCCATCAATTATGCCAAGGACCTTTGTCGTGACTTCCTTGCTCACATTCAATTTACGCACAAGAATGTGTTTCGTTTTTCACCGAACAAAACATACGACCTGATTTGGTCGGCTGGTTTATTTGATTATTTCAATGACAATATCTTCAAGCGAA
>JBDSHB010000270.1:0-2845 GCA_039918695.1 Nitrospirales bacterium
TATCAAATTCTACGGTGATGAGCGGCCTGGCAAACTGGGCTTACCAATGCACCACCGAAGTATCTAAGGGAACCAATCATCAAGGATATGGAACAAGCTGAGTATTGTATTTGCCAACATTTAGATACATTTGCCGAAACACCAGCTGTTACCAGCACCAAGTCAGGGAACATAGGCTGATATCACGGGTTGGATCTAGAAAGTCTGAGCCAGACTCTCGCTTTGAAGAGGATCTTGTTGTTTCGACAGTCTGGGCACTATTCGAATCTAATACTTGAGACAGCAAAGGCAAGATCGCGCGTATCCTTACCTCTTCCAAACTCGGCGGGCACAAATGATCTGGACGTATAGATCTCCAAATCGAACCCTACCTGACCAGATGTGAATAGTGGTTGCAAATTCGACCACGGCACTGAGATATCAATCATTTCATCTCTTGAGCTGGTAGATTTTGCAAGTGTTTGGCCTTTGACAACGAGAGAAATGACAATCGGGTCCGCTTGTTTGGTTACCTGAGCAATCATAGTTCCCGGTACCCATCCACGAACGACTAGCTCCTTATCTTGCTGCTTCGATTCAGGCTGAAGCGTTATAAGCGCCTTAGGTCCCACCCAGATAAGGTGCTTGTTAGGCTCACCTTCAATTCCGTATGAACCCTGAAGGATCTCTGATGGCTTAGCAGGAATACGCTCCCAATCGGCATTTGCGTCAAACTCCGCCATGTTACGATTTTGCCCGAGATCCAGTGTCAGCAGCCCAACGTCACCATTTAGATTCTGGGCACCCTGCGGCTTGTCCCCCCCACCAAACCAGACAAGAAACTTTCCATTACCTTTTGAAAGCAGAGTCGTGTCGCACACAACATGTGACGCCCAATTGCCACGTTGATCGGAACTGAGCAACCCGTGGGTACTCATTTTTTTCCAATTGACCCCGTCAGTTGATAATGCATAACCAATATTCCGGTTTTCATGAGCATCTCGACCCGTATATATTAAGTAGAAATATGGGGGAACATGGGCCACACTGGGCTCACCTAGGCCATTTTCATCAAATGTTCCTGACGCACCCACATCAAGAATCGGATTTGAAACCAACTTTGCCCAACTCACCCCGTCCTCCGAACGAGCCACACCCAAGCGCTGTACCAACTTGTTGTTCTGTCCAAGGTAAAACATATATAAAATGCCGCCTTTGCTGATAACATAGGGGTCGCCGACATCAGAGGAATCCCACGTGTGTAGGGGACCCGGTGTCAGTACAGGTTGTGGTAATTTCTGAAAAGTATATCCATCCTCCGATGTGGATAACCCAATGTTCGTGGTCCCATTGCGATCAATGCCTTGATAAAAATAGAAGACTTTCCCGTTCCACAGAGCCGCAGCGCCATTTGCAGAAATATATGAAACATCCCAATCTTCTGAGGAAGGCGAAAGCACGGGGTTTTTTTCATGTTTCTTCCAATTGACTTCGTCATCGGAAAATGCGAGGCCGGTACGCCAGACCTTACCATCAAATCCAGAATAGTAATTATAGAGTTGCCCTTTATAGCGAATGACGGACGGGTTCAAAAGATCAACACTATCCCACGATCCAGTGGGACCACGCGTTAATCGAGGCGTTGGGTAGACAGCCTCAATTCGTAGGGGAGCATTCCTCGGAATGGTTTTGGATGGTGCGAGTACAAAGTTTGTGGGGCTTGCAGGAGTAGCATTTAACCAAAAAAAAGCAAGAGGAGACGCCACGGCAAAGATGGCTAAAACGAAAATTATTTTCTTCATCAAACCCGCCACGCCTGCCCGCCGTGATTTTTAAAATGGCAAGTGCTCATTTGGCTTTCGAAGTCGTTCAATCCTCCAATGGTATTCATGGTCCTATTCATCCGAACAAAAATAACAACAAGCCACCACCCGTGCTGAAAGCCATGCCCGCCGGCGAGTGCGCCAGCTCTAATCGTTACGCTATAGATGGCATCGATATGTGCATTGGGGACGAGTGCCAGGCAGAAAGTCTGGCGCCCTACTTCAACGCCTCGGGGACCGAGCGTTGTTGTGAGATCGAGGCAATCAACTGGGACATGATGTCGGCCTTCTTTCAGGCCTGCCAGGCCAACGTGCCGAGGGCAAAGGACAAAATAGACATTCCCCAATCTCTCCTGGTGATGACCATTCCGATATATTAACTGTCCGTAGGAGAGGTTGAGAAGGTCTGGCCTCACGATGGACCAAACCTCCAATCATCTTCTTTTACCAATGACAGTTGAGGCAGATTGCTTCATAAGAAACGCATGCCGAAAGATTGAGTCTTTCGACAAGCGGTCACGGATTTTTCTAGTCTATTATTCTTATGAAACTTTCAAGGCTTCAGACTCATAAACCAATATACCTTTCGTCGCTCGACTCTCCGGTTACGGCTGCATATTCCGAAGCATCTCCTCTTGCAGGTAGCCTGGCACCGGCTCAATCTCCATCGGTGGATAGGCTGTGGCTGGAATGATTGACATGTCCGGTGCATTGGCCGGAGGCGTCACCTGCATCCCACTCCCACTACTTGGCGGCACCATGGGCATGGTGGTTCCAGCCGGTACCGGCTGAATGTCCATGGGAACCCCCACCACCGGAGCTCTTAAGTCAGAGCCCCCTTCGGGAGAAGATGAAAAGGATGAGGCCGATGGTGAAAAATTTCCATCAGTCTCCCCTTCATGAGACTGGAATGAAGGGGCATCCACCTCTACTTGCATAGGCTCCCTTTGGCGGTCTGAACGAAAATCCGTTTTGCCTAATGCATTTGAAGAACCAACCTCTGATGGGTGTCTCGTCTCAGAAACCGTTTCTCCTGGTGCGGC
>JBDSHB010000271.1:0-3618 GCA_039918695.1 Nitrospirales bacterium
TTCTATCAATCTTGATGCCCTAATCAAAAATTTTCAACAGATCAGCCAAGCCATCGCGCCGTCCACAAAAATTCTGGCTATCGTCAAAGCCGACGCGTACGGCCATGGGGCAATTCCTGTCGCTCAAACCTTGGAACCCTTGGGGATCTTTGGATTTGGCGTGGCATCGGTCATGGAAGGAATAGTCCTTCGAGAACACCATATCCACTGCCCCATCCTGGTCATGGGGCCCCTGCTACCTGAACATCTAAGCGAAATTATTCGGCATCAGCTTACACCGGTGATTTCACGTGCCGAAATCGTTCAACAACTTCTGGAGCGACTTTCTCCTCGGGCCACCCCATTCCCCATTCATCTGAAAGTCGACACCGGATTACACCGACTCGGCTTCGAAACTGATCAAGCCCTCTCCCTACTCACCGGACAATCACTCTCAACCCCTCTCATTGAAATACAGGGCCTCCTAAGCCATTTTGCTGATGCCGACAATCAGGACCACACCTTAACCAATATGCAAATCCAAAAATTTCTGGCATTTATCGACCAAGCGAAGCAATTGGGTATCCAAAAACCCATTCTTCATATGGCCAATAGCGCAGGAATCCTCTTTCATCCAACCGCCCATTTGGGCATGGTCAGACCTGGATTAATGTTATATGGATACGCACCGCGACAGGAGAATTCTCCACAGTCCCTCCCACTTGAACCGGTGATGCAAGCCTCCACATACGTGGCCCATCTCCGCTCACTTCAGCCTGGTGAAATTGTGGGATATAACGCCCTGTTCCGCACACGGAGGCCATCGCAAATCGCCGTCCTGCCGGTGGGCTATACCCACGGATTTCCCCGCCATCTCACGGGCCTCGGGCATGTCCTCCTTAAAGGAGAACCGGCCCCCATTATTGGAAAAATTTGCATGGATATGATGATGGTGGATGTCACGGACATCCCCCATCCAACAGTAGGAGACGAGGTCATGCTTTTGGGAAAACAGGGAACGCGGGAAATAACAGCCGAAGATCATGCCGAATGGTTAAATACGATTCCTTATGAAGTCTTGTGCGGGATCGGGGGAAAGGCGAACCGCATTTACCTTCCCCACCTACCTGCTCCTTCTTCATCACAGACGCCACAACCGTCAGCCCCAAAAAGCCTGGAATGATCACTTAGCCGACTGGTTCATTCACAACACGGCCACACTGACTCAGACAAACGGTTTGAGGATCATCACGTTTTCAGCTTACGCTTTAAATGTTTCTCTACACTCGCCACCTTGCCAGCCAACCGGCCTTTCTTCCCACGCCGATAATCAACCTTAATCACACAAGAAATCCGAGGACAATCCTTTTTCATTCTGGTATAGCATTGCTTCACCACTCGAAACACGTCATCCCATTCGCCTTCCAACACGGTTCCCATGGGATTGAGGCGATAATCCACCCCGCTTTTATCAATCAGGTCTAATGACCGGGACACATATTTTCCGACACTTTCGCCTTTACCAAGAGGCGACATGCTAAATTCCAACAGCACCATTACCCACCTTCCTTTCCAACGGGTTCCACCTGCTCCTCACTGGACAACTTCCAACTATTGGGATACTCCAATTCCCCGGTCAATTGAAACCCATTGACCGCTTCCACCAAGCGCTCGCGGCGCCGTAGGTCGCTCACTTCCGTATTCTTCAGCTCCTCACGCAGGGCGCCCAACCAATCCAGGAACTGGTCGAATTCTTCATCAAACAGCAATTCAAGATGTTGACGGAGCATCTTTGCCAGAGCCGGAGCGGTCCCACTCGTACTAATCGCTATTCGAAGGTTTCCGCGCTTGACCAGCGCAGGCATAATGATCGTCGAATATTCAGGCAAATCCATCGACCACACGAGACAGCGTTCCGTTTTCGACAGCTCAAACAAGGACTTGGCCAAATCCAGATCATCCTTCAACACATTCATAATCAGCACAACCCCTTGAGCATCACCGGATCGAAAGGTTCGTCCCCGATGGATAATTTTCCCTGAGGCAGTCAATTTACGCAAATCGACATGAAGAGTAGGACTGACCACGGTAATTTTGGCTCCGGCATCCAACAAGCGATGCACTTTTTCAACGGCCTCTTCATCACCACCAATCACCATGCACTGGCGACCATCTAAATCCACTGTTACTTGAAACCCTGCATTCTTCGTCATGAATATCCTCCTTTACAACCCGACACATCTTACCCAACATGCACCACAGGGGGAAAGGGTAAAATCCCCAATCCCATGGCCCACAACATTGCATAGGTCACAGGCACCAAAACGCACGGAGAGAAACATGCGAAAACAGGTCGAGAGAGCTGAGATTCGGAATCCCTATGAAAGAACTGTTAAGGAACCGACAGGATAAATCAGGCAGGGTTTATTCGACCGGATGCTGGAGACTTTCTGAACTTTGAATACCGAGAGACTCATAGATTTTCAAGGTCGCCTTCGATTTATTCAAGGTATAAAAATGAATACCCTTCACTTTATGATCAATCAGATCCACCACCTGTTCGGTCGCCCAATGAATGCCCACCCCTTCCGCGTACACATCATTCTCAGCTCGATCCATCGCCCGTAAAAGTTTTGCAGGAATACGGGCACCAAGCGCCAGCTCAGACATACGAGCCATGCCCTTTCGCGACACAATCGGCATAATGCCCGCGATGATCGGCACTTTAATGCCCACAACCTCGCAACGTTCACAAAAATCGAAAAAGTCCCGATTATCAAAAAACAATTGGGTACAGATATAATCAGCTCCCGCATCGACTTTTCGCTTCAGATTGTCCATTTCCTGTAACCGGTTGGGCGTACCGGGATGTCCTTCGGGAAATCCCGCCACTCCTACGCCCATTTCAGGAAACTGCTGCTTAATAAACCACACCAGATCAGACGCAAACTGAAAGCCATCCTCAGGAATCTGCACATCCGTGCATCCCTTGGGAGGATCTCCCCGCAAGGCCATAATATTATGAATACCGCTGGCCTGGTATTTCGAGAGAATCTGATGAATTTCCTGACGTCCGGAACCCACGCAGGTTAAATGCGACACAATCGTCAGATCGGTTTCCCGTTTCAGCTTTACGACTAAATCATGCGTGCGTTCCCGTGTAGACCCGCCAGCCCCATAAGTCACACTGACATACGCAGGCTTTAACGGCATGAGAGCCGAAATCGCTTCAAACAGTTCTTGAAACGTCCGTTCCGTTTTCGGGGGAAAAAGCTCGAAACTGATCGCAGGATTATGCGTCCGCAACACCTCTGAAATATGCATGGTCATACCTTAAATCGCTCACCCACATTTGTCTAGTCTCTATCACAGTTCGGCCTTGGCATGAAAAGCAGCAAGAGGCCTCACACTCCAACGAACGAGAATTGCGCCCACAAGACCCGTCAAAACCAAAACGGTCAGAAGATGAAACACCGTGACATTCCCAATCGCAATGGGAATCCCCTGTGCCTCTAAGGTCCTCAAAAACATGACATACCGGATCATCCCCATCAGCACCAGGGTGATCACCGTACAAATGATTCCTCCCCAAACCAGACCTTTGACATGCGGCACCATAAATGACGCATTTAACAACAC
>JBDSHB010000272.1:0-3376 GCA_039918695.1 Nitrospirales bacterium
AACGAGTTGAGCCACATGTTGAGCCACTTTCCCCGCAGGAATTTTGTGAGTCTGCTCTTTGCCCACAATGACCAACAACGAAACCTTTCCCTCTTTGACCGACCCCAGAACCAAAAGACCGGAAGGCACTTTGTGGCGGAGCTTATCGGAGAAGGTTCGCAATTCCTGTATAGTCAGGCCATCAATCCGCTGGATAAGGATCGGCATCCCACCAATGTCCCGAATCGATGCTTCCTGACCAGCACCTTGCTGATCAAGCAATTTTTGTTTCGTACGCTCCAGTTCGCGTTCAGTATCACGAAGAGTTCCAACGAGTTTCTTGGCTTTTTCAACGACCTCATTGGGACTGGCTTTCAACACAGCGCCCAATTCTCTCCATTCGGCCTCCTGCTGCTGAGTCTGAGCCACCGCCCCTTCCCCTGTGAGTGCCTCTATGCGACGGACACCTGCCGCAATGCCTCCTTCGGACAGGATACGAAACAGACCGACGTCTCCGGTTCGAACGCAATGCGTTCCCCCGCACAATTCCTGACTAAAAGAACCCATTTCTACGACCCGAACCCGCTCACCATACTTATCACCAAAGAAAGCTAGCGCTCCTCGACCTAGAGCATCCTGAATTCCCATTTCTTCAACCTTAACAGGCAGGTTTTGACGGATTTGTTCGTTCACCAGTCCTTCGATTTCTTCAATATTTCTGGGAGTCAATCCTTTGAAATGCGAAAAATCAAACCGCAATCGATTTGGGGCTACCAAAGATCCATGTTGCTTCACATGGGGACCTAAAACTTCCCGCAAGGCAGCATGAAGAAGATGAGTCGCCGTATGGTTTCGCGCCGCATTCTGCCTCAATCGACCCTGTACCGTCGCGGTGAGAACATCGCCAACGTGGACAGATCCTTCGATGACACGGCCCTTGTGGAGAAACCAGCCCTTCCCCAGCTTGGTGGTATCCTCAACGACAATTCTTGCCGACGGACCCACCAACGCGCCTTGATCCCCGACCTGTCCTCCTCCTTCTGGATAAAAGGGCGTAGAATCCAAGACACACTCCACCGTCTCCCCTTGCTTGGCCTCCTTGATGACATGCCCGTCCTTCACCAGAGCGAGAAGCCTTCCTTTGCCTTCCGGATGGGCGTAACCCACAAATTGGGTCAAAGGGAACGGCTCGAGAACATTTACCAGTTCGCTTCGAGAATCCGCCTGGCTAAACCTCGCAGTCTTTCTGGCTCGATCTCGTTGCGCTTCTAGCGCCTGTTGATAACCGGCATGGTCGATGGCTAGCCCTTCTTCTCGGGCAGCATCTTCCACCAAATCAAGCGGGAACCCGTATGTATCATATAACTTAAAGACCGCTTCCCCCTCTAAGATTTGGCTCCCCTTTTGCTTCGCTTCCGTCAGGATTTGATTAAGAAGAGGCAAAGCCTGTTCTAACGTTCCAATAAAGCGCGCTTCTTCACCCTGGACAATCTTGCAAACCGTATCTCTCATTGAACGAAGATCCGGATAGACGGAATCCATGTGATCAACCACAGATGACACAAGGTCATATAAAAATTCCCGCTCCATCCCCAATAACCGACCATGCCGTGAGGCTCGACGCATGATCCGTCGCAGGACATAGCCCCGCCCCTCATTCGACGGCAACACCCCATCAGTGATTAAAAATGTCATCGCCCGCAGGTGGTCCGCAATGACTCGCATCGATCGATCAGCCGCCAAGGAAGCACCATACTCCTGACCAGTGCCTTTCCCTATTCTTTCCAAAATAGGACGGAACACGTCGCTATCATAATTTGACGATACTCCTTGAGTCACCGCAGCCAACCTCTCCAAACCCATCCCTGTATCAATACTGGGCTTCGGGAGAGGATGAAGAGTACCAGCAAGATCCCGATCAAATTGCATAAACACCAAATTCCAAATTTCGAGATATCGATCGCAGTCACACCCAACGGCGCAGGTCGACCGACCACAACCAAAGGCCTCCCCCTGATCAATGAGGATTTCGCTACAAGGACCACAGGGACCCGTCTCCCCCATTTGCCAAAAATTGTCCTTTTCATCCAGACGAACAAGACGACTCTCTGAGATGCCCATTCGTGTGTGCCAAAGATCATAGGCTTCCTGATCATCACGAAACACCGTCACCCACATTCGGTCAATTGGCAGGCCGGCAATCTGCGTAAGAAATTCCCACCCAAACGCAATGGCCTCTTCTTTAAAATAATCTCCAAAGGAAAAATTTCCCAGCATTTCAAAAAACGTGTGATGGCGGCGGGTAAATCCCACATTTTCCAAATCATTATGCTTACCCCCGGCCCGCATACATTTTTGAATGGAGACGGCCCGGCTATACGGTCGGGATTCCTCGCCCAAGAACACACCTTTAAATTGATTCATGCCCGCGTTAGTAAACAAGAGAGTAGGATCTGCTTGTGGAATCAGCGGCCCGCTGGGCACCACCGTATGCCCACGGGTCGAAAAATAGTTCACAAACGCCTGTCGAAGTTCAAGTGATGTTGCGATCATATCAATGATTTTCGGTCAAGATGAATTTGCCACTCCGCCAGATCAGTCAGGATCCCCTGCTGATTTTTTTGCATTAGCACTGGCAGGCGGGGATAATTCCTCTTTTTGTTGAGGCTCCACGGAGAGGCCATAGCTGTTTCGTAATTGCGTGTCGATGTCCTGGGCAATATCCGGATTACTTTTCAAAAAGGTTTTGACCGCCTCCCGGCCCTGCCCCAGTCGTTCCTCCTTATACGAATACCAGGCTCCGGCTTTATCAACGATTCGACGCTCAACGCCTAAATCCACTAATTCCCCAACTTTGGAAATGCCTTCCGAAAACATGACATCAAACTCGGCTTGTTTGAAGGGTGGCGCCATTTTATTTTTAACCACTTTCACTCGTACCCGACTCCCCATCACTTCCTGGCCATCTTTAATCGATTCAATCCGGCGAATATCCAACCGCACTGAAGAATAAAACTTCAACGCGTTGCCGCCGGTCGTGGTCTCAGGGCTGCCAAACATCACCCCGATTTTCATACGAATCTGATTGATAAACACCACCGAAGCTTGAGATTTTGCAATGGCCCCGGTTAATTTCCGCAAGGCCTGTGACATCAATCTTGCCTGAAGCCCCATATGGGAATCTCCCATCTCCCCTTCGATTTCTGCACGAGGAACCAGGGCTGCAACTGAATCCACGACAATGATATCTAACGCTCCGCTTCGAACCAGCGTTTCGGTAATTTCCAGAGCCTGTTCACCCGTATCAGGCTGGGCCACCAGCAGATCATCAGTCTGCACACCCAGCTTTTTGGCATAGGTAATATCCAAAGCATGCTCAGCATCGATAAAGGCCGCC
>JBDSHB010000273.1:0-2768 GCA_039918695.1 Nitrospirales bacterium
CGAAGGGACTTGGCTATCACCTGGGTAACGGAACTCCCAGGCAAAGACCGTGAGATCTCGGACCTCGACAAGTTTTCCTTTAAGACCAATATTGATTTCTTCACAAGCTCTTCCCAACACATCTAAGTCATGGGTTTTTCTAAACGGGCGTTCATGCGCCGTTAAGAACCCTTTCATCGCTTTTTCCACCGCTTGCTGACAGTGAAATAATGCATCTTCAATCAGTGGGGGATCAGCTGCCAAATCAATTTCTGCTCCCCGAAGATCGTTAGCTGCCTTTTTGAACCAGGCCTTAGCTTCTGCGGCTGTTTCAGGCTGCATACAGGAGAATGCCTTCCCGAGCGATAGTAGCAGGGAGGGAGCATACAACTTTTTGTTTTTGGTTGAACTCGTTGCGCGTAAGGACCAAGATATCTTTTGACGCACCTACTCCAAATAATGTGCGAAATGCTTCTTGATCTCGACGATATTGGGGTAACGTTGAATGACTCACGATCATCATTAAATCGTAATCGCTATGTTCCCCAGCCTCTCCACGGGCTTCAGACCCAAAGAGATAAATGCACTCGGGTTGAAAGCGCTCAGCCAATCGGCGCACGATTTCAGCCAATATTGCATCCCGTTGCAGAATTTCGGATTCTTTGGTGAGTTGGGCCATGGGGTTAGCCTGTGGGTAGGGATTCTTATTGGAGCAAGAAGGCTTTTGAAATTTAAATGGTGGGCCGTGTAGGGGTTGAACCTACGGCCCGCTGATTAAGAGTCAGCTGCTCTACCAACTGAGCTAACGGCCCCACCGAGATGAAGGATATGTGAAATGTGTCTAGCGGTTTGTCGTTTGTCTTGTCCTTATTTTTCTGATCGTTTTCCTTTGTGTGTGATCAGAAAGGGGAATTCTATCTCCCCTTTGGCCTTCATGACAAATAATAGTGGGAACTTTCGAAATATTCACATGCATGGTGCGCCTGACAGGATTTGAACCTGTGGCCCCTTGCTCCGGAGGCAAGTGCTCTATCCACTGAGCTACAGGCGCAAAATTGTGTTCATTGGCAATTACACCGGCCTCTAGTTCTTGTGGCCTCTCAGCCATGAGAGAGGGAAAACAGAGGGCAACAGCCCCGGAAAAGTTCTGAAGCTAGCATGGATGTTTAGGTGATGTCTACCTGCCGGAGGCCCTGAATTTATTCGCAGGAGGGCGCCGGTTCTATGCTGGTTTGGTACTGCTCAAAGACCGCGGTGGAGGCCTGGACCAGTTCGGGTGATTCCCCTAAGACTGTGGTTAACAACAGTTCGACATCCTGTGGGGTAAGGCCATTGGATGGGGCAATGAAGCGTTTACGGGCGATCTGACGTTCTTCCGGATCATCGGGTTCATAATAGCCCAATAATTCTCCTGATTTCACCGCATCCGTTAATCGTTGGGTCCATTGGTCGATGAGTGCCGGTGTCCAGTTTTTTGCGCTCAGGTGATCCTGGAAGAGTTCCAATTTTGTCCAGAGCACCCACCCGACAAAGACCGCCCAGGTTTCGTTCATGACTTCCCAACTATCCTGATCCGAGAGAAATCGCAGTTCGGTGGCGCCTTTGAGTTGGCGAATCGGGTTAATTCGGACAAAGCGGTAATGGCAGGTCATCTGGCTGTTGGCTACCTTCAACACCTGCTGGTCTTCCGTGGTCAGGGCTTGTCCATGGTCAGTGGCGTAAAGATAGTCCAGATAGGCATGCAGGAGTTCATGATAGAGCAGAGCAACATCATGGTGGGTCATCCGGGCCAGATCGGCCAACGCGCCGCCGGCTTCATTAAACGACAGTCGCAGGTTGAGAATCATGGTGTGATCGTGTGGATGATATTCTGCGGCGTAGGTGCGGAGGTCTTCGAAGTGTACGGTGACAAATTTGGGGTCGATGTGTTTGAGGAATCCCGTTGGAAGCCCCAGGGTATCTGCTTGCTGCAGGAGGGCAGGCCACGGATGCCGGGGGTTGGGACGACTCGAGGTGATGTCTTCAGCCGACCAGGCTCGGTTTGGCATGTTCACACTTATCAGGCTGACCAGAAGGGCTAGGCCCATCATCCGACCGAAATATGACACTAGCAGAGTGTTGAAAAAGTCCGCCAACTGCGTTCTCGGCCTTTTGTCGTGCTCACGTACTCCCCCGTACGCTCCGCTCGCCAAAATGCCTGCGGCCTTCCCTTCGAGAGGCCTCAGGGCAGGACTGGGCCGGCCTTTTTGAACACTCTGCCACCACTGATGAGATATTGTGAAGTTTTGAATCAAGTTGAGCCTATTAAAAATTTTTAGGTTTTTCGACATCCTACTAGAAATTACCTCCAGGAATAGGTTTGATCTTCTTCAACCAGGCTCCATGCGTCGAAATACGATGACGGAATGTGGTCCAGATACCGTGAGGGTTTCGTGAGGACCGACCCGGTCATTTTATCGTACACATTGATGGGGTAGGTGAGGAAGAGGTGGTGTTTGGCTCTGGTGACCGCGACGTACAGCAGTCGGCGCTCTTCTTCCAGTTCTTCGGGGCCCATGAAGGAGTAGGCTGAGGGAAACCGTCCGTCTACCAGCCAGATGACAAAGACGCATTGCCATTCTAATCCCTTAGCCGAGTGAATGGTGGAAAGAATCAGACGCTCATCGTCCCGATCGGGGGCATCCACGTCCACCACACTTTCATTCGGGGGCTCGAGTGTGAGATCGGCCAGGAAGTCGTTGAGACTTTCGTAACGTTCCGCCATGACGGATAGATGTTCCAGGTCCAGA
>JBDSHB010000274.1:0-6882 GCA_039918695.1 Nitrospirales bacterium
GAATTGTCCACCAACTGCTTGCAAATGTTCCTGGTAGACTTGGAACGCTTCATGTTGTGCAATCTTCCGTTGAATGGGATCTCCAGGAGCTGCTTCTTCCTCTAAGGAATCTCGTGTGGGGTCGGACTCAAATTCGTTTGAGGGTTCTTTGTCAGATTCTACCGTGTCTTGAGCCTGCTTCCGGTCAGGCTCCTTGGTGTCGTCGGAATGAACTCCTTCGGGATATGAGCGGTCTGGATCGAAATACAACTTGACTTTTTTGAGTCCACGAATGGTTTCGAGATCTTTCGTTAATTCGATTTTGAATGAATTGGTTGGGAATGGATGGCTGAACCAGGATCCCTCAATCTTGATGTACAATCCCAGTCGAAGCGCTGTTGCGCGAAGTGGAACGAAGGCCATGTTAGTTCATTATTTCAGTCATGTGTCATGACTGGGCTGGTCTCACGATTGAGTCCTGGTTTTATCTGTGGTCATGAGAAATCGCATGTGCGGGTTGTTTGCGCCGTTGTGGGCTGTTTTTCTACAAAATTTTTGCCCATTGACTTTGTCGGAAAGGACGGCCCCAAAATTAAGGGAAAATTCGGAAAAAGAGTGGAAAAGAGATGAAAGGGGAGTGCAATCGAAGATGTTGGGTGAGTCAGTGTGGGTGTCCCCTCTATGAGGCGGCATGTGCCAATCAATCACTCTGGGCTGGTAGAGAATTTTCAGAGATGCCATGATTGCTTTATTCCCGTTCCCGACCACGTTACAACAGAATCCCATTCGCTCCGGTATAAAAACGGCCAAATGTAAAGAGAGCTTGGGAAAAACCAATTGCCAGTCGCGTGGATGAAAACGTCATAGCGCGCTTCACAATGATGGGGGGGCGTTCGTTATCGTTCTCCCCGAAGACTTAAAGGGGTGCTTGTTGTGGAGGCCTGCGTTTTGGTCATGGACGTCAAGCTGGCAAACAATTTTTTTCTGATAGAGAAGAACTCCGGCTGGCCTTCTGTTAATTGTAAGAATCTACCAAAATATTGATTCGCTAACCGATTATTCCCCATTCGCTCATAGGCATAGCCCATATTCAAATGGATATGGGGCAAATCCGGTTGGAGTGCCTCGGCTTGACGAAGTTCATGCACCGCCAGTTGGAAAATTCCTTGTTGTTGCGCCACCAGCGCTCGTTGAATCCATAATTGTGGGACTTTGTCGTTGCGTGCGAGGCCGCTCAAGAAATACTGATCGGCTTGCTCAAGCTGGCCTGCCCCTAAATACGCCGTTCCCATCCAAAACCATGGTTCCCAGCTGACGGGAGGCTCATGGAAGAGTGGGGAGAGCATAGCCTGAGCTTCTTCGTATTTCCCGGTCTGAATGAGTTCTTGGGCATGATGAAGCCAATTGGCTGGAGATCGCTGAGTCAGACCTGTGCCCTGGGCATTCTCCTGAGGCCCCTCGTTTTTCAGAGAAAGGGCTGTCGTGCTAACAGGGACAGAAGTCTCGTCAATCACAAAAGCCGTGCTGGTCGTGAGCTCATCCAGATTGATTTTTTCTTCTTCCAAATCGGCTTCTAACGGAATGGGTCTGTCTGTCTTATTGATGTATGCGGATTCGACAAGGTCCGAATCAGGTTGTCCTGTTTGGGCAATGAGTGTGGCTGGGAGACTGGGTTCGAGGTCCTTCGGAACGGTGCTCTGGTGTGTCGGTGATAGGTCTGTTGTTTTGGGTGGCGTTGAGATGGACGTGGTCACGGTTTTCTGGTGAGGGAAATCGAATGTGGGGGTTATTAATCCTGTTGCAGGTGTGGAGGAGGCCGGAGTTTCTCCCACGGGTGGTCTGGAGAGAGCCTGTTCGCCATTCAATGGAGAAGGCTGTTTCGGTGATGCACTCTCTTGGGATGTGGACGATTCTTCTTCTGATTCCCGGGCAGCTGGTGCTGTAAGATTCACAACAGGGTCAGCAGTTGGTATCTGCGTGGCATCAGAAGTCGGCGACTCGACAGGCGGAGTCTCCACAAGCGGAGAGGAGTTCGAAAGAGCCACATGCTGACCGGGAAAAGGGGAGGCTTCCGTTGGCATTCCAAAGTCCAAATGTAAGCCGATCCAGTAGGTACCAAGACCTAGACTGCTTAATCCGATCGCCATGCCGATCCCGACCAACCAAAACTTTAAGGGAGAGGGCCGGTGGTGCCAACCCGGGTCTTTTCTCACTTTAGCTGGAAGGACGAGAGGTGTCTGATGAATCGTCTCAGTCACTTCACTTTTGGTCTGTGTCTGAAGTCGGTGGAGGGTGTCTGCGATGATACTCATGGTCTGTTGGATTTCTGTGATCCTCTCACTTCGGGAGGAATTCTTTGGTGGCGCGCCAGATCATCAGGGGAGTCACCACATGTCGGCCCTGGGCATAAGCTGCTAACAGGGCCCGGTCGCACAGTTGATTGATGCGGCGTGGGACTCCACCACTCCAAGCATAAATGAGCCAGAGGACTCCCACGCCAAGTTGAAACCGGTGTCGGGCATCGGCAATATGCAGGCGATGTCGAATGTACGCACGAGTCTCCTTCCAGGTAAATGATTCAAGGCGATAACGGACGCTAATCCGTTGCCGCAATGGTCGAAAGGCTCGAGTCGCCAGCTTTTGTTCCAACTCCGGTTGTCCAACCAGCAGGAGACACATCAACTTGTCCTTTTCGGTATCAAGGTTTGAGAGAAGTCGAAGGCCTTCGAGGACTTTTCCACTCAACCGGTGGGCTTCGTCAACCAACACGACGACCCGTTCTCCATCCCCGGCCAGACGGAGCAACAACTTTGGCAATTCCCGTTGTAAGGCCCCAAGGGACTGATCCTCAGGCAGTGTCCCGGTCAAATCTTCGTAAATGGATGTGAGCAAATCGGCATAGGACTGATCCGGATTCATGAGGTATGCGAACCGGACCCCAGTCGGGGGATGGCGAAGCAGGTGTCGGCACAAGAGGGTTTTGCCGAGACCCACTTCCCCCGTCAGCATAGTGAGACCGCCACTGGCAATGCCAAATCTGAGATGGTTCAGCGCTTCCAAATGATGGCTGCCGGGGAAAAAGAAGTCGGTATCGGGTGTGAGCCGAAACGGCGGTTCCGTAAATCCCAACTCTTGGTAACAGAGGCTAAGGTCGAGTGTCGTCATGATGTAGACCGCACAATTTTTGGAGATAAAAAGATGACCAATTCACTTTTTGTTTTGACGGTATACGTCCCTTTAAACAGGCGGCCTAGGTAAGGAATGTCCCCCAGTATAGGAACTTTACGCTCAGTCTCCGAGGATTCTTCTTGGATGAGTCCCCCGATGATGACCATTTCCCCATCTTTGAGACGGACGAGCGCGGAAGATTGCTTGATATCCAGGACGGGCGCATTGGCGGTCATTTGAGGGGAATCCACGATTTCACGGAGGCGAGAAATAATGGGGGTCACATCCAACATGATCCAGCCGTCTTCAGAAATTTGGGGTGTAACGGAAAGGACCAAGCCTACCGTCACAGATCGCACTTGCTCAGTGATAATATTGCCACTCCCGGCAGTTCCTTGAGCAACGGTTGAGGTGAAAAATGGTTGATCGGTAGCCACTTTGATCAAGGCCGGTTGATTATTCATGGTGACCACCCGGGGTTGGGACACCACGCGAATTTCCCCTTGTTCTGCAAGAGCTTTCAGGACGCCATCGAAGCTTCCGTCTGCAAAGGAAATCGTAGTCGTGGCGGCCTTGGGGATAAATCCACCGAAGGGTACCAAAATAATATTGGCCAATTCGAAGTTACCCGACGTGCCAAAAAAATTGATCTTGGTCCAATCAATCCCGAGGCTGTAACTGTCATTCAAATTCACTTCGTAGATTTTAACCTCAATTTCCACTTGTCGGTACAGGGCCTGGTGCACGGTTTTGAGAAAGTGGTCAATTTCATCGACTCGTTGATACCAATCGGTCACCTGAATCGTCCCTGAAAGTCGGTTGATGACCAATCGCCCATCCTTCGACATGAGGGTCTGAATTTGTTTTTCCAGTTCTTCCCAAAATTTAATTTCATCCTGCTGGTTGACCGTGATTTGTCCGGTGTCTTGGGAGGAGGACCCTGATCCTCCACCGGAACCGGAATTCATCTTCGCCCGGTTCTCTCCGGTTCCGCCCCGTACAAGACGGATGTAATCGATATTCAACATGATGGTTTTGAATTGCTTGACCTGGATCAGGTTCTTCTGATGTTCCCAATAATAGCCATGGGCTTCCAAAATGGCCGACATCGCCTGTTCCAGGGGAAGTTGATGAAAGTCCACAGTGATGGTGCCGGTGATTTCGGGTCCGGCCACAATATTCAGGTGGTTGCTGCGAGCAAATAAGGCCAACGCATCGATGATCGGTAGCTCTTGCGCGCGAAAAGAATACAAAGGCCCCAAAGAAGCGGCAGGGGGTGGTGTCGGAGGTTTGGGGAGATCGCTGGTGAGCCACATGCGATCCTCTAGTGAAAATGTTGCCTGAGAGTTGTTCCCGGGTACTGCCGCCAAATCTGAGCTCAGGGAAAGGCTCTGTGAGGTCTGTGTGGTGATGGGATCTGCGCTTGGCCGGTCTGCATCTTGATTGGCGATGGTACATCCCCACAGGCTGAACATGCCTAAGAGAACCAGGCTTTGAAAAACTCCTACGCCACAGGTGACAGATGCTCCATTGGACGGTTGACTGGAGATTAAGGAGGTCTGAGGAATCACTATTGTGTTGTGTCGCATGGCGTCTTTCATAGAGTGGCGAGGAAAGTTATGACGTCGCTTTCTCGGGAAATGTTAACCATTGGGTTCTGCCCTGATGTCTTAACAACACCCCTTTGGGCTGAATGGACATGACCTGATGTCCGTTAATCATTTCTCCTTCATACACCACGGTCCGGTTGATCACCGCGCTCCGTTGCTCACCTTCGACGGCAATGGCTTTAAGGGTGAACTCATTCTTACTAATTGAGTGTTCCCCTGTTTGGACCCCTGTCATCGACGGTGAGTCCGATTGAGCCTGAGAGGCGACCACAATGGGGGCAAAAGGATCACGACTGGAGTGTTCGATCCATAGACCGGCCTCATCGTCATGGGGTCGCCCCGTAGGAGTATGGGGAGGGAGAGTCGGAGCAGAAAGCAGTCGATTCAGCCCCACCGAGATGATGCCGGGTGCATCGGATGCCGTATCCACGATATTCGCATACACCGCGAATCCTGCCAGAAGGCACAGACCCGTCGCGACCATGGGGTTTTTTAAAGCTCGACGGAATCGTTGGTTTTCATCCATACCGACAATCCAATGGTTAAGTGAGTTGCTTGTTGACCATCACCCATGACCGTCACAGTCTGAATGTCGACTCTTGGTCCGGATCGGGTGAGGGCCTTCATGAACTGAAGATAGGAACGATACGCATTGGGGGTTCCTTGCGAGTTGACTTGAATTTCTAACGGCACCCATGTCACCCCCTGGATTGGAGAGGCGGTGCGGTCTGTGTTCAGAATGCGATACTGGATGAGGAGATCCCTCTGTTTACCGTCGGCTTGCAGCCCTTGCGCCCATTGCGCCAAATGGGTGAAGTTGTGGAGTAAGCGTTGTTCAGCCAGTTGAAGGTGAGTGTCAAGCGCATCCGGGTGAGCCTGAAAATATTGGGAGCGAAGTTCCGACACCTGCTGTTTCAAGCCGATGGTATCCTGAGTCAGAGATTGGCCCCTTTGAATGGTGAAGAATTTATTCAGACTCACCCAGCCCACAATGGATAACGTTCCAATCAGCAGCATGACGAGTCCCGTGCTTTTGAGCTGCTGAGGATTGGGCCACTCAAGGGGGCGAAGCCACTTCATGACATGGTTCCCTTCAGGGTGAATCGATAGAGTGGCCGTTCATTGGTTGAGGTGGCGGTTTGGGACAAGAGTTGGTGTCGCCAATCCTCATGAAGGGACACATGATATGGTCCATCCGCCAGCTGTTGAACGAATTGATCCACCACAAACAAGGTGGCCGCAAGATTGGTAGAAGTGCTGCCGTCCAGCTCCACGTTCCATCCGTCCTGGGTTCGTTCGACAAAGGCTTTGCCCAAAATGACCTGGGTGGGGATGATGGATCCCAGATAGCTGAGGAACGGGCCTTCTAATTCCGGAGTGGTGGTGTCGCTCACGGATTGAGCCCATTGACGTTTCGTGTCTAACGACATGAGCCGACTTTCCCATTGCGCCTGATCCTGCTGGATGGCGGTGACCTGTTCGGTCATGGTCTGCATCGCTGTTCGATGTCTGGCCAAATATCCTTCGATGACGCTTATTGTTCCGACTCCAAAAAGAATAAATGCGGCAAGCATGGCGACGAAAGTTTTGGTGAGCGTATTCCGTAGCGGGGCTTGGAGAACCTGCGTGGGCGTGAAATTGCTTGGCAGATTGACCGGAAGCATCGCACCGACCCACAGCCAGTAATTCCAGTCGGGCTTGAAGGGGAATGGCACAAGGGGAGTGTTCACGTGTGGCTGTATTTCACCCGCCGTCAATCGTTCCTCATCATCCCAAAACCAGATGCAGGGGAACTTTAAATTTGTCTGTTGCGTGATAAACATAATCGTTCGATTGACTTCGGTTCCGACCCGCTCCCCAAGTGGAACCCAGTCTTGAGCGGGGAACAGCTGTCGAGTCCAGATCGGGGTTCCATCATCTTTTCCCGCGACAATAATGATTTTGCCTTCGAGCATGGTTATCAGGATCGAACCTTTTCCCGGTTCGACGGGCAATGTGCTGAGTTGACTCTCGGACAGAGCAGATAGAGGAGCCAACTGACGAAGAGATAAGCCCAAATCTTGGCAGATGTGCACGATCGTATCGATATAGTCTTGTGGCCATATATCAAGGTGAACATGTAATT
>JBDSHB010000275.1:0-3285 GCA_039918695.1 Nitrospirales bacterium
GGCCTTATCAACTCCTGTAAACCCGGTGGCTAAGGATTCCAGCTTTTCCAATCGCTTGACATAGGCCTCGAGAGTTTCGCGTCTGGCACCAGGACGGGCGGCAGAGAGGGCTTCCGCGGCAGCTACCAATACCGATTCGGGGCAGAGTGGCTCAACTTGTTCATGATGGGCAGCAATGGCATTCACAATGAGCTCCGACTCTCCATACTTCTTCGCCAATTCTGCCCCAAGCATTGCGTGCGTACCTTCCTCTTCATGGCTAACTACTTTTCCAATATCATGCAATAGCGCACCACGCTTAGCTAATTTCACATCTAAACCCAGCTCTGCAGCCATAATCCCACAGATATATGAGGCTTCCCTGGCATGATATAGATTATTTTGACCATAACTGGTTCGATATTTCAGACGACCTAATAATTTGACAATTTCAGGGTGGAAATCTGAAAGACCGACCTCAAAGATGACTTTTTCAGCATCCTCTCTCATTAACTTGTCTAAATCACCCTTGACCTTTTCTACGACTTCCTCAATCCGTGTCGGATGAATACGCCCATCTTGCATGAGGCGTTCCAGCGCAATTTTCGCCACTTCCCTCCGGAGGGGATCGAATCCGGACACGATCACCGCCTCCGGCGTTTCGTCAATAATAAGATCGACGCCAGTTGCCGCCTCCAAAGCCCGAATATTTCTTCCCTCGCGACCAATAATCCTTCCCTTCATGCTATCATTCGCGAGGGGAACCACTGAAATCGTGGCCTCGTTGACGTAATCTCTTGTGATTCGCTGTATCGACCTGGTCACAATTTCTCTAGCTTCTCGTTCAGCGGTTTCTTTGGCCTCATCCAAAATTCTTTTTGTTAACAGCGACGAATCCATACGTGCTTCACTTTCAATTTCACCTAATAAATGACGTTTGGCTTCTTCGGCCGTAATTCCTGCCACCTGTTCTAGGGCAAGCCGGTGCTCTTTAATGGCTTGGTCGCACGCAACGGCTTTATTGTCCAGAACTTCTTCCTTTTCCTTAAGAGAACGCTCTTTTCGTCGCATCTCCTCATCACGTTTTTCAAATTGGCTGATCTTACGCTCAAGGGCCTCTTCCAGCTGGATGATTTTTCGATCAGCGGCCTGAATCTCATTCCTCTTTTCCTTTTCTTTTGCTTCGAGTTCAGACTTGGCTTGAAACAGTAGATCTTTTGCTTCGAGTTTTGCTTCCTTAACCAGATTTTCAGCCTCTCGTTGAGCGTTTTGGGTGAGCTGTTGAGCTTGCTCTTCAGCGGCTGACCGACGCTTCAAGTCCCTCTGCTGCTGATACACCTTCGATAACACAAATCCAACAAAAATCCCGATCACCAGTGCAAGTATGGGAATTACCATGTCCATAGGTTAGCTCCTATTCGTTTCTTCATATCATCATCAGAAAAGATTTATTCTCCCTCAGTCAGTCGGAAATAATCCCACCAAACCACAAGGGAAAACCAGAAAAGGAAGGAAAACGAAAACTGGAGAAAAGCCTATCTGATTGGACAGAAGGCCCGGATTTGTAGGGAACGAGGAGGAGAGATAGGGCAACGCTCTAAGCCAAAAGAGCCCATAGCACCACGCAAAGGACTCACCCAATGAATCCAGCCTTCACAGCTACTGTTTGAAATGGAAGGACATGGATACAACACAGGCCAAAAATTTAAAATTTTTAGATCAAAAGGCGAGCCATTGGAATAGAAATGAGCATTTTGCCTCTTCAAAAATGATTTCCAAGATTTCAACCTGCCCTCAAAAAAAAGATTCCTACCTCGTACGATCCCATCATACAAAAAACCCACAATGACTATAAAAATCCTTGCCATAGTGGGCCTCCAGTTCAATTCCCCCTTCAAGAGGGATATTCCTTTCTTTCTTTGCAATTCAATAACTTATGAAGAGTAAAATATCAGAAGACGATGATGTATTTCAATAATAAGGCAGTTGAATGATGGGAATAGACCGACAAGGATTCGGCAACGAACGGAATGAAGCTCTTCAACCAATTGATTTAAAAGGTAATACCTAACTACGGCAGGAGGGGAGGGTACAAAGACGAGAATGGTTAATTCGGATTGGTCTCGAGGTGCTTTTCTATCGTTTCCAATAAAACTTGAGTCCGTCGCTCAATTTCAGCTTCTCCAAACTGCCGGTGCCTCTCTTGTCGAAAAAGCTGATCCGTAATGTTAATTGCGGCCAAAATGGCCAGCTTAGTGGGAGTGCTTGTTCTGGTTTTTTGAGCAAGGTTTCGCATTTGCGCATCCACATACCCGGCCAACTCATGAAAATACGCCTCATCTCCCTCTCCTTGAAGAGAGATTCGATGACCAAAGATTTCGACTTCAATGGTCCTCGTCATTTCCTAGTCCCATAGGTTAATCGTTCGAACGGTCCAAAAATTCAAGCTCGCCAAGTACTTTTTCAATTCTAGACCGGATCGTGGTCCGCTCCTCTTCCCATCCTTCAGACATTTCTTCGTGTTTGGCCAGCCGCTCTCGAGTGGATTCCAACTCCTGTTCAAGGTGGGATTTATTCTGCCGTAGCTCAATAACCAGATCAAGTAATTTCTTAACCCGAACCTCCAACGTTTCTAATTTATCTACACTCACGTACACGCCTCCTTATTAGCTAGGGCAAACGAGGCGGACTATAATTCGTTCAACAAAACCTGTCAAGAGAAACACCTCGGCAGACATCCCCAAACAGAGTCCGATAAATTCGATAGCTTCCGAGTACGCGTTTTACGTATCCACGGGTTTCTCGATATCCAATCAGCTCGACAAATTCATCCGGATCTCGATGACCATTTTGCCCAATCCATCGTTTGACCGCCTGGGGTCCAGCATTATAGGCGGCCACTGAATAAATAATATTGCCTTGAAATTCATTCAGCAATTGACCCAGGTAATACGTCCCCAATTGAATATTGCGGTTTGGTTCCTCCAGGCCCTTCCGATCAGAATCGGAATCCGGCAACCCCAACTGACGACCAACTCTTTTGGCTGTCTCTGGCATGAGTTGCATCAGGCCAATCGCGCCAACCGGGGAAACGACGCGGGCACTATATAGGCTTTCTTCACGAATTAGCCCCGCGACTAAAAACGGGTCCACTTGCTTTGGGGCAAACGATTGAATAACCCTTTGATAGCCCATGGGGAAAGCGCCCAACCAGGCAGCAGAGGAGGAATGAAGTTGTCCTTTCCGCAACGTCGCCCCAAAATGACGAATAGATAATCGAATCCCGACATCGTACGCTCCAACTTC
>JBDSHB010000276.1:0-5068 GCA_039918695.1 Nitrospirales bacterium
AAACCATTCTGATCCATTCCGTAAGAGTTGGGGAATATTCGACAGCGTTTCAACATTATTCACTAAGGTCGGTTTGCCATGCAGGCCAAACTCCGTGGGATAAAAGGGTGGCTTTTGCTTGGGGTGCGCCGGACGACCCTGCATTGATTCCAACATCGCGGTTTCTTCACCCGCCACGTAACTGCCATATCCATCAAAAATTTCAATATCCAGGGTGAGACCTGTGCCAAGGAAATTCTTTCCCAATAATCCCTGAGCTGTGGCCTGTTCTTTAGCCCTCTCAAAGATAGCTCGTTCTTCAGAGAATTCATGATTTAAATAGATGTAAGCCGCCTTCGCTCCAACGGTAAACGCCGCAATCAGGCATCCTTCAAGAAGTTGGTGAGGATGATGCCGAATCAGATATCGATCTTTGAATGTTCCAGGTTCATGCTCCCCGGCATTACAGACAAAGTATCGCTCTTTGACCCGATGATTCACCACCTTGTCCCATTTCAGTCCAGTAGGAAATCCAGCGCCTCCCCGTCCTCGCAGATGGGCCTCTTTTAATTGTGCGATAATGGTTTGCGGATCGTTCTTCGTGACACACTGAACCCAAGCATCATATCCCCCCTCCTGGCGGTACGATTCAATTTCACCTGGTTCACCCTTTACCTCCCGCAATACCCGAGGTACAAATACGTTATCCACCGAAGCCCCCTTGATCAATGGTTTGGGCCCACATGCATGTATCCATTATTTTCAATATTTGGATTACGGTATTTTTTACAAATCCCTTCCTCGAAAAACCAAATTTCCTTCCATGTTCCCAAGGGAAATTAGGCGTCAAGGTGGGTCAAGAGCACGAGCACGACTCACTATACGAACGGGTCGCTAAAGTCGTCAAGGCAAGAAGACGACCAGAAAGCACGCCTATTCAGTGAAGGAAAAAGATGGGCAGGTTCGACATGTCATCCGTCACGTCAGAGGGGTCTTTTTCATCATTTGATCGACCTGTCCACACAATTCCAGAACGGCCTTGGCTGAGACCTCCAGAGCCGCCTGTTCCTGGTGAGTGAGCGCATATTCAATAATCTCTTCAGCCCCGCCTGCCCCTAATTTCACCGGCACTCCCAGAACGAGGTCGTTAAAACCATATTCGCCCGCGCATAAAGCCGCACAGGGAAGAATTTTCTTTTGATCTTTGGAGATCGCCTCAACCATTTCCACAACCGAGGCAGCCGGGGCATAATAGGCACTCCCGGTCTTGAGCAGATTGACGATTTCGATTCCTCCCTCGCGAGTCCGCTTAATCAGGGCTTCTAATGCCTCCGGCGACAACCATTCGGTCACCGGCCTCCCTGCCACCGTAGTATATCGATTCAAGGGCACCATCGAATCGCCATGGCCTCCCAGGACCATCGCGTGAATATTTTCGACGGAGACCTGCAAGGCTTCCGCAATAAAGGACCGGAATCGTGCCGAATCCAACACTCCCGCCATCCCAAGTACCCGGTTTCTGGGAAATCCACTCACCCGATGCGCAACGTGGGTCATCACATCAAGAGGATTGGAGACAATAATGAGAATGGCATCAGGGGAACGTTTGGCCGTCTCACGGACTACGGCTGACACGATTTTGGTATTGGTTTCCAATAATTCATCCCGGCTCATCCCCGGCCGGCGAGGAACGCCTGACGTGATCACCACGATGTCAGAATCTTTGGTCGCCTCATAGTGATTCGTTCCCGTCAGGGCGGAATCGTAGGCGCAGATTGGGCCGGCTTCGAGCAAATCCAAGGCTTTGCCCTGCGGCAGACCTTCGACGATGTCGACCAGCACAATGTCGTACCAATTTTTTTCTGCCAACCGTTGCGCGATGGACCCTCCAACATTTCCAGCCCCCACCACAGTCACTTTGATACGGCTCATGAAACCACCCATCCCTTTGAAGGAGTCGCCAGCCAAACGGATTCAATCATCGTCATGGCTCGCCCACCCTGCGACTTTAAAGTTGATCGTACACACAAAATTATCCCCATCATAAAAATTCACCTTGATTTTTTTCTTACCGTATTCACGGCTCAAGAATTCGTCAGGATGGTCAATGAACTCCTGGTAGGCTCCCGCTTCATACCCTCCTAATTCTTTGAACGCGACAATCATGCCGACCTTGACCTCTTGAAGCATTTTTGTCGTGCAGCGAGGAAAGATTTCCCAAAATTTTTCACGGATATCATCTTTCGTTGGCTCGAACCGTTCTCCGTTCTCCTGCCGATCTTTCCGGTCAAACTTCGCCTGCCGTCGAACATAGGGATATTGATGCCCGGTAAACAACTTATACAGCCACGGTGGCATATCAGGGCGTGAAGGTAAACTGGTCATGTATCTCCCATATCAGCTCATCTGGCCGTAAGCCGTTGATAAATTTTCGGCAACTTCATTGGAAGTGATTCGACTTCATCGACGACCACATACCCAATTTCCCCATACATCCGTTTTACATAATCGGTTGGAGCTTGATCAATGGTAATGCAGAAGGGATGGACGCCTTGAAGACGGGCTTCGCGAAGAGCCATTTTGGTGTCTTCCAAAGAATATTCATCCGCATAGTCATCATCTAATGGTTTCCCATCACTGATCAGTACGAGAAGCCGGACTTTCGCCGGTTGCTGTTTCAAGCGGTGCGTCGCATGTCGTATCGCCGCGCCATCACGGTTTTGCTGTTTGGCAGTCACTCCGCTGATCTTTAAACCGACACGCCCCCCAGGTCGTTGGTCAAAATCCTTCAAGACATGAATGTCCACCGATTGCCGGGTTTGCCCGGAAAAGCCGTATATCGCATATTGGTCGCCAATCGCAGCCAACGCTTCTGAGAGCAGGAGCAAGCCTTCTTTTTCAATGTCGATAACGGGACGCGCTCGAGCTCCGATCTGGCGTCCGGTCGATCCGCTCATATCCACCAGAAACGCCACCGCAACCTGTCGATCGCGTTTTTGTCTGGTGGCATAGACCTGATCGGAAGAATCGTTTCCTTGTCGTCGATCAACCATCCAATTCACCAAGGCATCCAAATCAATGTCTTCCCCATGGGATTGGCGTCCCATTCGACGAAAGGCTTCTGGACGAATCGCTTCAAAATAACGGCGAATGAGTCGCACCATCGGCCCATACGTTTGAAACGTTTCATCTACAAAGTCGGGTGACCCTTCACTGCCAGCCTGTTCGACCACACGGCACCATTGGGGTCGATAGTCACGTACCGTCCCATCCCACTCTTCATAGAGATACTCTCCCTCACGAAGACGAGTTCCCTGTTGTCCATCGCCAGGACGAAGCGTAGGTTGAAACCATTGCTGCATAGGCGATTCACCAAAAATTGGTTTTTTGGGATCTTGCGAAGGATCGGGTTGGTGAAGAGGTCGACGCTCAAATTGCCTGGGTGCATCTCCCCCGGCATTTTTCCCCGTCGGGGTACCTTGATCCTGTTGCCCTCCTGTCTGCCCGTTCGACGCCTGTTCCTCCTCTTCCCCTCCTTTGACATGGTCTGGATTGAGAATGCCACGATAGCCCCAGTTACTCAAAGGCTGATACCCCTCTTCTAAGTGTTCAGCCGCTTCAGGTTGTCCGCCTGAATCAGAGTCCTCGGAAGTATTGGAAAAGGGTTCAGGTTGTTGATTGTCTTTCTCCAGAGTTCCAATTCGGCGTTCCAATTCCTGGTAGAGCCGGTCGGCCAGTTCCACCGATTTATCGACCGTCGCGGTGGGGTGTAAAATCGTTCGGGCAATCTGCCAGATATCATCAATCACCTCTTGAAGTCCCGGACGGGTGAAGTCCTCCTTGGTAAACCCGGCATAGAGCAACAACAATGCGTCCAGCACAATTTCACGAGCCGTCATCCCATGGGAAAGCGTGCGAAGCTCCATCGCCTCCTTTGTCAATGACGTCAAATCCTCTTGTAATCCCGGGTATTCATGCCGGAGCAAATAGTCAATTCGCGCATCTTCCACAATTTCCCATAAATCCCTGATAATCTCCGGTTGCGGGTAGAGTTGAAAGAGATTTCCCAATGTGTGAACGCCTCTCTTCGGGCTGAGAGCTTTTTTTTCGTATCGGGTCTGCACCCCGGTAGACACACGTTGCAACACTTGAGTCGAGAGCGCATAGGTTCCAAATTCCACATGCCCAACCTCATGAGCGACCATGACCGTGTACCATCGTCGGTTTCCTTCCCGGGTCTCTGATCGCCTCATGACCAGGGGAAGATATACCGTTTTTCCATCGGTGCTCACCTGAGCTTTCTCGGAGACAGGACTCGCTGACATGTGACTGACGCCGACCGAACCTTTTCCCTCTGGAAGTCCCTCTATGGCCACATCCTCTCCACACAACGCCCTTGCAAACATTTTCAACGATCGGGCGACTTGACGAAGCGACACTCCGCTCATCGCCTGCTCTACTGCCGAACAGGCCTGTTGCGTTTCCAGACCAAAAAAGGCTCGTCCAGCCTCGACACTATATTCCAAGGCTTCCATCCCCTGACCAAACCACGCGTCAAACACACCGGTATCGTCCTCTTTGCCGGCCAAGCCGACCACCTCGGAAACTCGAGCAAAATACGCGAGAGTCGCCCCAGGATCTTGATCCGCCACAAGAAGACCGAATTTTAAGATTCGAATCTTCCACTCGACCGTCGAGACCCTAGGCAAAACTTCTGTAGCCTTGGCCAAAAAAGCTACCGCCTGCTCAGGAGAATGATCCGCAAGCCTCGTACCTAGATCAATGACACGTTGTTTGACATTCGCGTCATTGAACTCAAGAAACAGACTGGGACTCGTTCGAAAAAACTCCATGGTTCCAATGTAATCAGGCTTCCCAAGGCTGTTTTGAACCATGAGCTTCATGCCAAACCCAATCCAGGACTTGGCCGATTCCAACGGAACAGCTCTAGAAATGGAGGGACACTCACGAAAAAACTCATTTCCTAACACATAATTCCATTCGGACAAGTCCATCCCTAATCGGGCCCATTCCTGAAGCTCAGGAATGGCAATCTCCCCACATAATTGGGGAAGCACCTTGAACCATT
>JBDSHB010000277.1:0-3091 GCA_039918695.1 Nitrospirales bacterium
GCACTCGATGCATTTTCGCCTGATCGCTCGGAGGAGGTTCATTGTCCGCCTCCTGCGGCTACGATTGCCTTAAATCGTCTAATCCAATTAGAGGGTGCGGGATGGGCTCTAAATTCACTTTTAGAAACTAAGGGAGTGGTTTTTCCCTTACCGTCACCACAACTTATTGAATTTACTTGATTATTGCTCTTCTGTACCGCCCACCAGACCGTATCCCCCTAATTTCGTTGATATCCCATCCCTGAAAATGTTGGCAAGTCTAGAGGCACCCGGCATGGGATCTCCATGTCTGAGCCGTCGCGGATTTTCCCTGCTTGGCGGGAATCTACAGGGAAAATGTGACCGTTTGGATGGATTCAGCTTCCTTTGCGGTAAAAATCAAGGGCGATTTCAAAGGATTAATTGTGAAATTCCCTAGATAGCAGAGCTGGGAATTTGCCCCGAGGTGCCGGGGATTGAACTGACAAGCACAGGGAAACCGCCGTCGGAGCTGAGAATATGGGCAACGGGATGAGATTTTGGAAATCTCGGTAGTTGGAACTACGCTGGAAGAATGTCCATTGCATGCCTCAGGCCAGAACTAGCACTCCCGATGGGTGAGAAAATGTTTTCCGGCATGGCCCAATCATGGCAGCGAACCTCGACTCTACGCTCACCGCTTTATTGATATGCCCGGCGTTGGGTTTGCATGAAGCCACCTTGTGGATGGGGCTTTAGATGACTTTCCGATGTAGTGGGAGCTTGGGATACCGGGTATCTGATCAGGTTTATTGGCGTGGGTTGTGTGTGCCCCAGACCTTGACAATGGCTGGATTCAGGACGCGCTTTCAATCGACATCCAAAGGCCTGCTGAAATTTTCTTCATTAACTATACTTTTTACTTGCACACCCCGAAATGCAACGTCAGGATGATCACTGTCTTAGGGTCATGAATTCCTATCCTGTCGAGATTATAAGAATAACCGACGGGGCTCGTTTAGTTGGTTGCTGTTATCGGCAATTAACGCCAACGCTGAAAAAATGGACTCAGCGGTGGCGGGCTATTACGACCGGATCATAATACTGGAAATGCCGCACAACTGGATTGTTGCACCTGGGTGTGCGGTATTATTGGAGTCTCCGGATTCAGCCCGTTCCTCAGGTTTGAACAACATTCAAACTGGAGGACAATTATGTCCGCAAGTCCGATTACTGATACTCACGCCAACAAAGCTCCCACCTTCTCACTGTTGTCCAATGAAATGGTCATCGAGATTACCGAAACCGCGGTAATCAAAGAGCCCGATCGGAAAATACGCCCCCCTTCTAAACGTGCGACAGCAACGGCGCAGGCAATGCTCGAACAATGGGGGCAAGTGATACCCCTCGTGGTAGAAGACGATGGCGCAATTATTTTTGGTTACGAGTTCCTCCTTGCCGCGCGAGCATTAGGTTGGAAAACCATCAAGATCATCAGATTGTCGAATCTGAGCCGCGAACATGCACGAGTGCTTTCAATCGCACTTGCACGGCTGCCTGAACTTTCCAGTTGGGATAATGAGATTTTGGCGGTGGAGTTCGAGGACCTCCTGGGCCTCGATCTCGGTTTCGACATTTATGATCTTTCTGGTTTCACTATTGGTGAAATGGACGTGATCATCGATCCAGATGCTGCCAGTGATATTCCTAATCCTTTAGATGAGGTTCCCGAGCCAAGCCCTACCGAGGAAACGGTAACATGGCCTGGAGACATCTGGCTCTTAGGACCTCACCGTATTGTCTGCGGCAATTCACTGGAAGCAGTGACCTATGATCGTCTCATGGGCAAAAAACTTGCGCGCATGGTTTTGGCGGATGGTCCCTATGGCATTGCAATAAAGGGTAATGTTTCAGGTCTTGGCAAAACGACCCACGAAAACTTTGCTATGGGCGTGGGCGAAATGTCGTTTTCAGAGTTTGTTATATTTCTCAAGACATGGCTCACGCATTCGGTCGCTCACCTGGTTGATGGCGGACTTTGCTATTGCTTTATGGATCGCCGCCATTTGGAAGAACTCCATATTGCTGGCAGAGAGACTGGACTGCGTCTTTTCGACCTTGCATTCTGGAATAAGCTTACGGGAGGTATGGGGTCGTATTATCGGTCTCAGCACGAGCCATGTGTCATCTTTAAGCATGGTACGGCACCTCATAGAAATAACATCGAATTGGGCAAGAACGGGCGATACCGGACGAATGTTTGGGACCACAGGGGATATTCCTCATTTGGGCGAGAGCGCGATGAAGCTCTCAAATCTCATCCAACGGTAAAGCCGTGTAACCTTTTGGCCGAAGCAATAAAGGATTGCACTAAACGCGGTGAGATTGTGCTGGACGGATTCTTGGGGTCGGGCACCACTATCATTGCCGCAGAGAAGACAGGCCGCATTGGCTTTGGCATAGAACTGGAGCCGAAGTATGTCGATGTCAGCGTCAAGCGGTGGGAAAAAATGACCGGGAAGCAGGCTGTCCACGAGGCAACCGGATTTACTTTTGCGCAGCTTCGCGGCCGGCGGCTTCGGAATGCGCCCAAGCTTCAATCGCCTTAGAAAGACCAGCCGGACATCATGAAACCTTCCTTGAGCTACACAGATGTGGAGATCTCCAATGAACAAACGTAACGCACCTATTCGTGTCGACCAAAATGATTCTTTTGACATGTCAAACTTACCGCCAGTGCGATCGCGGACGCGCAGCAGTAAACCCTTTGCGGACGGAGAACCCGGCATCGCGACCAATGATAACATTCCGAGCTGTCCGGGGAAGCCATCTCAGGCAAAGCGACAGGCCACCAAGTGGGAGGCGCGCGGTGCTCCTCAAATTGTTTCCGGATCAACGGAGCAAGAAGCAACGAAAACTTTCGTTGCAAAGCAGACTGATTACTCTGTCGGCTATGGGAAGCCCCCTGTACATACTCGCTTCAAGAAGGGGCAATCCGGCAACCCCAAAGGGCGCGCCACGGGAACGCGGAACCTTCAGAGCCTCTACCTTGAAGAGCGGGACGCTAAAGTGACGGTGACCGAGAATGGTCAGCGTCGCATTGTGACAAAGGGGGCCATAGCGATCAAGACTC
>JBDSHB010000278.1:0-3722 GCA_039918695.1 Nitrospirales bacterium
TTTTAAGCCAGGGGCGATGGTTCCACCTAGGTACTCGCCCAGTTGGATGACGATACAAAATGTGGTCGCAGTCCCAAAATCCACAATAATCAGATATCGTCGATAGCGGGCAAAGGCCGCAGCCGCATTGACGAGACGGTCTGTCCCAATTTCATCGGGATTGCTGTATCGGAGGATGAGCCCATGGGGACATGCGCTCGTGACGATAAGGGGTTGTTGTCCGAGTAACGATTGGGCCAACATGTCAAAAATATGCGTGAGAGGGGGGACCACACTCGTGACAATACAGCCTGAAATGTCTTCTGGCAGGATTTTATGAAATTGAAGTAGGGAGCGAAGAACAATGCTGTATTCATCAGGGGTCTTGGAATGGTCGGTGGATAAGCGCCAGTGTGAGATCAGCATGCTGTCTTGAAAAATGCCACACACAATTTGTGAGTTACCAATGTCGATGGCTAAAAGCATAAAAAAAAGCACTCCTCTTGAGCCAACCCTCAGAGATGGGTCATTGTTGGGCGGTTGTGCGTAGATGAAGTATTTCCCCTGAATGAACATCTCGCATCCTAGCCGATTGTTCGTTTGGGTCGGAAGGGGAGGGGATGACTTTAAGTTGGCCATGTTCTCCTATGGAATGGGCCAGTCCCTGAAGTTGGCTTCCATCAGGGAACTTGACCTGAATCGTTTGTCCAATGGTGATACACCAATGTTTGTATTCTACAAGTAAAGATTGAGGACCATTAGACTTCAGGTTTTCCCAATTTTCTTCCAAGGATGTGATCACTTTGTTGATCAGCGCTTCTCTATCCAGAGGGGAATGACACTGGATATGGAGAGAAGTCGCACCGGCTTGTAGCTCTGCTGGGAATTCAGATTGAGTAAGATTAACGTTAATTCCGAATCCGATCACCACGCATGTTTGGTGTCCTGCATTCCGAAAGGAATCACATAACACGCCACCAAGTTTACGTCCTCCTATTAATAAGTCATTGGGCCACTTTAGATCGATACGAATTCCTGTCTGTTGTTCAATTGCCTGGGCAATGGCCACCCCGGCCATGTGGGGAATCCATCCTAAATATTGAATGGTTGTCTCATGAACGAAAAGGAGAGATCCGTAAATATTGGACTTACCTGAGGAAAACCAAGACCGATCAAGTCGACCTCGCCCCGCGGTTTGTCTGTCGGCCAGAACGACGGTTCCAGAAAGTGCCTGGTCCTTGGCCCTTTCCATGGCAAACGCATTGGTTGAAGCTAACTCGTCAAAAATATAAAGGGTCTCGCCAATTTTTTTTAAGGGAAGAAGGGCGGCTAGTTTTTGAGGGGATAACACGGATGAGGCAGAGGGTTAGAGTAAAAATCAGGCTCGGTATCTTCGTTTTTGAGGACCTGTTTTGGTTCGGAACGGAGCTATGTCCATGGATAGATCCATGGACGGGGCGGAATGTGTGAGTGCCCCAATCGAGATGAAATCCGGTCCGGCTTCTGCCATATCTCGGACATTGTCCAAGGTCATGCCTCCTGATACTTCCACCAAGGCCTGTTTTTGAATGATGTCTATGGCCTGTCTGACATGATCGGGGGTCATGTTATCCAATAAAAGGACATCGGCTTTTCCCTTCAAGGCCTGTCGTACCTGAGCAATCGTTTCGACTTCCACGCAAATTCGAAGGCCATGTGGGGCTTGTTGCCTGGCCCATAAACAGGTCTGGGTGATGTTCATCCGTTGGGATGCCATAACCATCAAGTGATTATCTTTAATGAGAATGCCATCATGGAGGGAGAAGCGATGATTTTTCCCCCCGCCAAGGCGGACGGCCCATTTTTCTAAGGCCCGGAGTCCCGGGGTGGTTTTCCGTGTGTCCACTATTGCGACCGGATAATCGCGAACAGCCTCGCAGAACTGATGGGTGAGCGTGCTGATCCCCGAAAGCCGTTGGAGGAAGTTCAGGGCGATACGTTCGCCTTGAAGAAGCGACTGCGCCTTCCCTTTGATGGTGAGAATAGGGGTTGTCGGGCGCACCATGGTTCCATCGTCAACATGCGTGGTGAATGCGATGGTTGAATCGACTGCTTGAAACACCTCCTTGGCAACGGCCACACCTGCCACGATCATGTGGCCTTTCGCTTTGATTTCGGCGCGAGCTAAGAGGGTTGGTGGGATGAGAAGGGTCGAGGTCAGGTCTCCGTAGGCAAGGTCTTCTTCCAGAGCAGCGCTGATTACGCGCCGCATGGAGAAAAGAGGAGGAGGCGAGACGAGAGCAGGTACACCCATCAGGTCGTCATGGAAACCAGTTGTTGTTCGGTCATGTTCAGAATTCCCAGCTCATCGACCAGTTTGGTACGACGGTCTTCTGATTCCTGGATCACGGAAGGTTCCGCCTTCTCCCTGAATTCAGGAGAGGATAACCGACTGCCAAGGCGTTGCACTTCCTTCTCTTTTTCTCCAATTTGTTTCTGGATTTTTTTGACAACTTCATGGAGGTCAATCTCATTGGGAACGGGAATGCCAATGGTACTGAAATGCCCTGAAGGCAATTGTAATGTGCGGAGAGTTGGAATGCCCTGGTCTGTGATGACCGATGAGCGGAGAATTGACTCGATATAGGGCGCAAGAAAGGTCAGGATGGCCGTGTCGTTGGCCTGGGTACTTGCCCCATAGATCGAGGGTGTTTGAGCGGAGGAAATATTCAGGAAGCTTCGCCCGGTTCTCGCCGTGTTGACAAACGCTTGGAGAAGTGAAAACGCTTGTTCGGCTTCAGCATTGGCCCATTCCGCTTTATCGGTGGGGAAGGGTTGCGTCATGATTGATGGCCCTTCGTGCGGGAAGGATTGCCAGATTTCTTCAGTAATAAATGGCATCACGGGGTGTAACAGCCGTTGGATGATTTCAAATGATTCCAAGAGCGTCTGGCGGGTGGCAGGCGCATCAGGATGGTTTTCCTGTTGGAGACAGGGTTTGGCGAGTTCTACAAACCAATCACAATATTCATGCCATATGAATTGATAGAGCGCGGAGGTGGCCTGGTCAAAGCGGTAGTCTTCAAACGCTTTGGTCACCTCCCGGATCGTATGGTTCAGTCGGCTAAGAATCCATCGATCTGGAAAAGGTCGGAACTCTGCTGCGAGTGATGCCCGTGGTCCGTTGGCATAGAGATGAATAAAGCGTGCGGCATTCCAGATTTTTGTGACAAAATTTCGATACCCTTCAATGCGTTCCTCGGCCAGTTTAATGTCTCGTCCCGGTGAGGCCATTGAGGCCAGGGTAAACCTCAGCGCATCCGTTCCATATTGGCGCATTTTGGTCAGGGGATCGATGACATTTCCTTTGGATTTGCTCATCTTCTGACCCTCAGCGTCCCGAACCAAGGCATGGATGTACACATCGCGGAATGGGACTTTCCCTGTAAATTTCAGGCCCATCATGATCATTCTGGCAACCCAAAAGAACAGGATGTCCAATCCAGTGACGAGGGTCGCTGTTGGATAAAAGGTTTTCAGGTCTTCTGTGTTTTCTGGCCATCCGAGGGTAGAAAATGGCCAAAGAGCCGAGGAAAACCAGGTATCCAATACATCAGGGTCTTGAAACAGGTTGGTCCCCCCACATGTTGGACATGATTGTGGTGGAGTTCTTGATACGATGGGTTGAGCCTCTGAGGCTATAAAGCAGCTTCTTGTGAGCTGGACGGAAGGAATATCCTTCTGGTCAGGTGTTTCGCCAGCTT
>JBDSHB010000279.1:0-5790 GCA_039918695.1 Nitrospirales bacterium
AGGTATTTATCCAAGTAGGCCCTTGCCAATGCCCCGGTGAGCGGATCGTGACGGTGGGTTTCTTCCAAATTGTGGAACTTGGCTTCCATGGCGGCATTATTCTGTTGGAGCTCCTGAACTTCCTTGAGAGTCTGGAGACTTCGGAGGAGAAGTGACTCCCTGGCTTTTTCAAGAATGGCTTGAGGTTCGGTCCATGGTTGTAAGTCCGTCTGAAATATTTTCTCTGTTTCTGGAAGAAGCCCTTGCGTTGTTTCCAATACTTCCATGAGCGCCAATGGGGTGAGATTCAGCGAAGCATAGGCCTCTTCTTTGACCGATTGTAGATAGGCGCCTTGAGAGTCGCGTAAGAAGATTTCGGCAATTTTCCCGGACAGCGACACACAGTGGACAAATTTTGCGCGTTCATCTCCCAGGGGAATGCGAGAGGGGTCATCGCTTCCGGCCACGGCCAATCGGAGGCGATCCGGGAAATTCCACTGCGTCAGGAGCCAACTTCCCACGGCGGCATGATTGACTCCTCGGTGTTGGTATTCACGGGAGATGATGCTGGCATGGGATGTTTGATCCAGGTCAGGGGGATTATAGAGGTCAGGGAACACCTGATCGAGGACGAGCATCCCCAGGTCTTGCATAAGACTCGAAAGATATAACTCTTCAATTTCAACCAACCCACAGGCCGTTCCAAGGACACGGCTGGCTGTTCCTGCCAAAAGTGCACGTTTCCAATACATCCCATAGTCTAAGCCGGTCCCGCGACTGGTTTGTAGGGATTTCATTAGTGAAAAGGACAGGGCAAGAGAAATAGTCGCGTTGAGACCCAGGACCAGGACTGCTTGTTGAAGACTTTCAACTTTTTTGCAATATGGGTATAAAGGAGAATTGGCGATTCGTAGGATTTTACTGGCCAGCGCCGGGTCACAATTGAGAATCCTGATGAACCTGTTGAGGTCGAGTTCCGGTTCGTTGGCTAAGTTGATTATTTGTATGGCGACGGTTGTCGGGCTTGGAAGACTTGGGCAGGATTGTAGTTTCTTTTCAAGTTCTGGTGTCATAAAAGGCTCATGGTCGAAGACCTTCGCGAGTGCCTCGAAATACTCTGCATCCTGGGCGCTTCAAATCCTCATATACCGGGATACCAAACACGAGGACATAACCGTGCTGTTATCCAATTACAGACATTTCGGCATATTGTTTTGTCATCTGAATAGGCATTACAGAATAAGGCCTTTCTCTCCTTTTGATTCGTAGGCGATCGTCCTGATTGTCTGAATCGAAGCGAGAAAGCGGGTTTAAGGAAATGCAAGTGAAAAGCATGAGGCCTCGATTATGAAGTTGATGTTCCGTCACATTGATGTTGACTAGACTTAATTTGTCGATTTTGCAGATTCTGTGGATGATGAGACGGCCATCCTGGATAATCTGGTGAGGCAGCGAATAGAGTCCGCCTGGTGAGGAACAGGAGCTAAGGGAATTGTTTGGAGGAACAGTGTTTAGTGGAAAAGATGGCTTTGTCCTTGGCTCAGGTTAGGATCTTGAAAACGGTCAAGGTCCAATCGGACAAACCCAAGGCCGGCGACACAGAGTTCAAAATTTGTTGAAAGCGTTTGAAAGAGTGCGGGTGGATTTTTGCCCTGAGGGTCTTGATGGGTAGCGACAATGCTGTAGGAGCGTTTGCCGGCTTTGACATAATCCACCAAAAAGTCTTTGTGGTGAATAAGCCCTGAGCATTTTATCCGTTTGCAATATTCGGGGAAGAGTCCGGCGAGAAACAAGGTCAGGTCCCCAATGTGACGATGAATATCGCGCTCTTTTTCGGCAGAAGACTGTTGGCTATGGGATTCGGCCGCGTACAGAAGTTCCACCACCGTTTCGACCGGTTCCCCCTCATGGTCTTTGATACGGGCGAGTTGATCGATATGGATAAATTCGAGGAGCAGGTTTGAAACGTATTCCGTTACTTGAAAATCTGGCCATCCCAATGCTTCGGAAAAGTTTCGTTCTGTCAACCGGCCAAATAACTGTCTTAGAGGATGCTGTTCAGGGATTTGTGTCATAAATGCCCTTCCCTCTCTTTCCACCAAATGTCCCTTCGGTCAGGGTGTGTCGGTTTCTATGTGTGTCTATCGGCCTGATGTAAGAGGTTCTTAACCTTTTTTACTCCTTTGCCTGCCCTGCTGTCCAGGATGAGGGTCATTGGACCATCATTGTCCAATGCCACGAGCATCGTTGCGCCAAATATTCCTGCTTGTACGGATAGGCCAAGGGCTCGGAATTGTTCGAGTGTTTCCTGATATCGCAGGCGTGTTTCTTCCGGAGGTGCTGCCAATTCAAAGCTTGGGCGTCGTCCCTTTTCGGTATTGGCCAGTAACGTGAATTGAGAGATTAGAAGGAGTTCACCATTGATGTCTTGGAGCGCATCAGTCATTTTCCCTTGTGTGTCAGGAAAGATTCGTAGTCGAGGAATTTTCTCGACCATGAAGGACACGGCTTGACCTATATCGCCTTGGGCTACCCCTAACAGAATGACGAGCCCCCGGTTGATGTGGGCGATGATTTGGTTTTCAACCGTGACTGAGGCCTGTCTAACGCGTTGAATGACGGCAATCATGAAACCCTTTCGTGATATCGCTTATCTCAAGCCCAGCCGGTCATAAGGACGGTATGCGTGTCAGTCTGACTGCTTATGTTGTGGAAGATGGTTTTCGTATTTTTCGTCGCAACATGAGCTTCAGGTGCGTAAGTTCCTCTGACTTGAATACGTGGTGAACGGAAAAATATCCAATCGTGCTTGCGACAAGTGCCAGGCTCAACCAGGCAATTTTTTCTAGGCTCTGTCCTGTTGTCTGCCATAGCGGAAATTCTGCAATCCAGCCGGAAACGGCGATGAGAGGGAGAAGGGCTATTCCTGTACGTGTCAGGGATATTCCAAGTGTCTTCCATAGTAACCCCTGAAGCCGATTCCCTAAAATAGTGAGTAAAATGAGGGTGTTCCCCATTGCAGCTAATGCGGTCGCCAGGGCTAATCCTGTGTGTTGGAGCCATTGCATAAGCCATAATGACAGCCCAATATTGAGGACAACCGAAAACACAGCCACGATGGCGGGGGTCTTTGTATCTTGAAGGGAATAAAACGCGGTTGCCAGAATTCGATAGCTGGCGAAGGCCCACAATCCAATTGAAAATCCGAGAAGCGCCGAAGCGGTTCCAACTGTATCCATCGCCGAAAAGGCACCATGCTCAAAAAATACATGAATAATGGGTATGCGTAACAGCATCAGTCCAACCATTGATGGAAGGATGATAAATAGTACCATGCGTAAACCAAAATTCACCGTTTCCCGAAGTTCATGAATGGCTCCACGGGCTGCTTGGCCGGATAGGGTGGGCAAAATGGCTGTGGCCATTGCCACACCAAATATCCCTAATGGGAATTGAATGAGGCGCATCCCATAAAACAGATAAGTGGGGCCTCCTTGAAAGTACGAAGCTAAAATGGTGCTAATGGTGAGATTGATTTGGGTCACAGCTAATCCCAGCAAGGAAGGAATGAGCAGAAACCCCATTCGTTTCACTCCGGGATGGCGCGGATGAAAATTCCAGGACAATGGGAAACCCTGTTTGTGTAAACTGGGTAATTGCATCAGGAATTGAGCGAGCCCTCCCACCACAATGCCAATCGCCACAGCCAGAATCGCCTGTTCAAATAATGGGGAAATGGCTACCGCAAAGAAAATGACACACAGATTGAAAAAGACAGGAGCCAAGGCAGGAACGGCGAATGAATGGAGGGAATTGAGTATCCCCATGGCCAGAGCCGCAAGACTCACGAAGAGTAAGTAGGGAAACATAATCTGTGTGAGGAGCGTGGTTGTGGCAAGTTGATTCGCCTGCCCATGGAGGCCGGGTGCCAGAATCCAGACGAGACTTGGCGCGGCAACGATGCCCATTAAGGTGACAAAGGTCACGAGCGTCAGGAGTGTGGTGAATGCTGCGCTGGCTAACTCCCAGGTTTCCTGCTTGGACCGGGTCGAATGATATTCGGTGAAAACCGGGATAAAGGCGGAAGACATGGATCCTTCCGCGAAAAGTTCCCGCAACAGATTGGGAATTCGATAAGCAATGTAAAAGGCGTCTGCTGAAGCGTTTGCGCCAAACAAATTGGCGAGAATGACATCTCGTATAAATCCGAGAATTCGACTGCAGAAAGTGGCTCCGCCGATCAGCCCGGCCGCACGGCTAATACGATGGGTCTCTCCTTGAGGAGATGACGGGACTGATGGAGGTTGGGCTGATTGGGACATCCGAATGGGAATGTTACCGGAAAGGGTTGAGTTGTTTCACCTGTCAGATGTCAGGGGGCGATTGACTTGCTCTATTATAAGGGGACGCTGAACCTCACGCAGGATCTGGACACGCGCGTTTTCATTTGGTCTTGAATTGACACCCTCTGAATCATGCTTTAGCATCACTTCCCTTCTGTCCATGCACTTCTCCATCTTATGACAAGATCTTCGTTGACTCAATCCAGTCTGCCACGATGGTGGTGCTTTGCGACCGCCTTTTCGACCGGTGCGGTGGTGATGGCGCTGGAAATTTTAGGAAGCCGACTCCTCGCGCCGGTTTTTGGTAGTTCACTATTTGTCTGGGGCGGGCTGATCGGAGTGGTCCTGGCTGCCATGAGCAGTGGGTATGCTGCGGGAGGCTGGCTGGCGGATCGATACGTTCCGCAGAGGGTGTTGGCTGGGCTGTTATTGCTGTCCGGCGCTTGGACCCTCTTATTGTCATGGGCAGGCCAGCCCGTCGTTTTTGGAGTGGCTCGATGGATTCAGGATCCTCGCTGGGGGCCATGTTTTGCAGCCGGTGTGCTGTTGGCGGGTCCGGCATTTGGATTGAGCGGTGTTCTTCCTGCTCTCCTGCGTTTGGCTATCGGGGATATGGGGCATCTTGGACGTCATACGGGTGGCATGATTGCGGTTTCAACCATTGGGAGTCTTGTCGGAACCTGGGGGACCTCGTTTTTTCTTTTAACCTGGCTGGGTAGCACTACATTAGTCGCTATCCTTGGCGTGGTCCAGATCTGTCTTGGTCTATGGTGGACATTGAGAGTTGGGATACTCCAGCCTAGTTTACAGGCCTTGCTCCTTGCCTGCGTAGGCGGAATAACCTGGATGGGTTTTCATCCGGTCAGCATTTTGCCACCGGCCATTTATCAGGAAGATAGCCCGTACCAACAGGTTAGAGTAAGTGAAAATGATTTATTCCGTTATCTTATTTTGGACAATACTTTCCATGCGGTGATGTGGAAAGCGACGCCGGAATCTCTTGCCTTGCCCTATAGCCAAGTCATGATGGGTGTTTTGCCACTTGTCGAGAATCCTAAGCGAGGATTGATCTTAGGCCATGGCGGAGGATCATTGGCAAAGTGGCTAGGGAAGCACTGGCCGGATTTGGAATTAGATGTGGTCGAAATGGACCCGTCTGTCGTCCAAGCCGCTGAACGGTATTTTGGTTATACGCCACAGCTCAACCATCATGTGTATGTGCAAGACGCCCGCACGTTTTTACGAAACACCCCTTTCCAGTATGACGTGGTGTGGGTCGATGTGTTTGCCAGGCATCTCATTCCGTTCCATGTGACGACTCAGGAATTCTTTGAAGAATTACGGAAGCATGTGAACCCTGAAGGCGTGGTTGCCGTTAATCTGGCTTCCTCCGATGCGCCGGCGAATGTTCGCCGCGCACAAGCGGTGTTAACCACTATGCAGCTGGCGTTTCCTGAAGTGGTGCCCT
>JBDSHB010000280.1:0-3359 GCA_039918695.1 Nitrospirales bacterium
TTGATGGCATCTGGCATGACCAGCGCGGCTGTCAGCGGGGTCTTTCTGATCTTCAGGGTATCCACGGTGGTGTGCAAGGGCAACGAAGTGGGAGCGCAGGATGAGAGCGCGAAACCCAGGACTCCAAACGCCACGATCCATATGGTCCCGGTCATAGTCCAGCCCTCCCTTGAGGCGTCTTGTATGTTAATCTTGTCAGCATGTCAATAATTTCTTCACCATGTACCGCTTCCGTGCCATGCTCCCTCCGTTCGCCGGTCGGAATCCTCACTCCAAATTCGACTCGGTTCATAGAGGGCAAGTCCAATCATTGCAGCCGGAGGAACTCCCGTCTCACACAAAGAGGCATGGCGGCATGATCACATCTCAAAAGAGTTTCTTGCGGCTCCTCTACACTAAAATTCCCATCTGCTACCATGCCGCTACCAGAACAGGACAAATCACCCCCATCTGACCCCATTTCAGAAGCATCATGGTTTGCGGTTTCTTGTGGGGTTAGATTGGCAGAGGGAGGGTTATCTAAAATTCGTACACCGCAGGTCAGAATTCTAAGCTACCAGCGCAACTCCTTGGATTTCAAAGCGCAGAAGGGGTACCAACGACGGTTGGATCGGCTGCCCTCCACCAGCCTTCGCTAAAGCTTCGGCTGGCAAGCCAGCTTTAGGGCGAAGGTTGTCCCCCGAAGCTTCAGCGAAGGGGGACTCCATGAAGTACGTCTACCTTCTCCAAAGTCTCTCAACCCCAAATCAACGCTACGTCGGCATCACCAGCAATCTTGATGAGCGGCTTCGAGTCCATAATGCTGGTGGATCGCCTCACACATCGAAATATCGCCCTTGGAAGTTAGTGCTGCACGTCTGCTTTCAAGATGAACAGCGTGCGGTTGAGTTCGAACGATATCTCAAATCCGGATCAGGGCATGCCTTTGCGAACAAGCGTTTCTGGTGAACTCTCGTATCCGCCGACCTCCCAAAGTTGAAGGACCTCAGCACATCACGCTCCTAGCCTGGCATTCTCACGAACACTTCTGCGGCAATCGCGATCCGCTGCTATGAGAAGGCTTCGGTCAGCGGTCTCGGCTCTTGCGCCATCGTTCGCCGCTCTCCTACAATACGCCACCCTGCGAGGCCCTTATGTCCTTCTCAGTTCGTCCCTTCCGGCAATTCACTATGTTTTGCGCTCAATTTATTTCGCAAGATTGCCTTCGTGGTTGTAAGCAGGCTGCGTATATCATTATCATTCTTGTTTTGGTGGGCTGCGCTGGCCGCCATGCCGACAGTCCGCCGATCTCCCAACAAACGGAATGTTTATCTGGGACAAGCGGCTCCTGCTTCTATTGGAAAGAAACCTCCTCGGAACCAAATGAGAAACTCGTCATATTCGTGCACGGAGTGCTTTCAACTTCGGCCAATACCTGGGGCGATGTAAATACGGGTAACACTTGGCCTGAATTGGTCAGGGGCGATGACAACTTTAAGCACTATGATATTTACCTCATGAACTATCGCTCCACCTATATAACCTCAGCACCCAATATTTACCAAATCGCCAAACTTGAATTGGAAAGATTGAAGAATAGAGACATTTTTAAGGAGTACAAGGAAATCTATTTTATCGCCCATAGCATGGGAGGCCTGGTAACGAAAAATTTGCTGAAACAGCTTAATCGAAGGGAAGATTTACCGCTATTGCGACAAGTAAAAGGTGTTGTCTTTCTCGGTACGCCGTCGCAGGGCGCCAGTGCGACGACTCTTGCAAAGTGGATTTCATTCAATCCTCAAGTGGGAGCGATGGAACCTGCTCATCTCAATCAGTGGCTTCAAGAACTTGAAGATGAATGGGATAACCTGATGTAGGGGAGAGGAGAATCGCAATATCCACGAGCTTTATGCGCCTACGAGATTCGCTCGTATCTTCCGGGTTACATTGTTGTGCCCAGAGAAGCGGCTGTTTCAAATTGCGACACTTTTACAGGATTAGATCTTGACCACTCAGACCTTGCAGTGCCGAGAATGAGGGAGAAGGACCCGTATGACTGGGCAATGGGGGCGATCCTTAGAACCAGTAAGGTGTCCAATAACTTCGATGATATAAAGGTATTGTTTGAATGCGACTATAAAAACTTCATCAAAATGATACCCGCTGAAGGAGGACCGTATGCTGTCGTATTTTTTTATACTGAAAAGTATTTTACCAGCCCCCCTTCTGGTCGCCACTTTTCCACCATTCAAGGCTTAGGTGCACCTGGCAGAGCTAATATATTTTCCGACCCAGAGAGAAATGGTGGTCGCGGCCATTCGTGCCAAATAACAAATTACGAAAAATATCCAGTGCTCAATATAGAGCTCGATTTTGATCTTCGATTCAAAGAACCCATATACAAGCCCGGACATGCCGTTACAGGTGGGGCAATCAAATCTGAGGTTCCATGGACATCGGTGATCGAAAAAATAGAACCCAATGAAAAGTTAGTTTTCTATTTATTAAATTACAGTGAGTACTTCCTGGAAGCAGATACGCCTGACTGGATATATTTTCATCGCCTGGGAGAGTTCGAGACCAAACGGACGGCTAGACTACCAAGTGTACGTGGCCGTGGCAGGCTGAGTTTGGGACCATCGATATATCCTGTGCCCCCCAAGAGAAGTCCAGGTGACGTGCCAAATTAGCTCCTCCAACGAAACCCCTCACCTGAGAACAAGGACCATTCCTATGAGCGATATCATCGAAGAGATGTATCGGAAAAATCCTTTCAGTAAGTTTTCGGTTTATACGCAGGTTCAGATCGACCAACTGAAGAGGGTCTCCGATGAGATCCTAGGAATTCTGGACAGAAACAATGTTGTGGGCGTTTTCGATGGTAACGATTCTCTTCGGTCTTACGGCTTGTTTTGGCTATGGGTGCTCGGGGCGTATGAGGTTTTCCGTACTATGAAAGAACACGAGCAGTGCTTTTCAGAGCCATTGCGCCCAAAAATTAGAGCGCTGGAGAGGGAACTGGCTCAAGTAAGGATGCCTTTCGCCAAGCAGCAGTTGCAAGGCCAAAAGGATAGGGCCATTGGATCGGAACCTTCAATAGTCGGAGTCGGCGAAGAAGATAAAGATCTGCTATTTCAAATAGAGGGCAACATAGTCTCGTGTAGAAAGATGCTCAAGCGATTTACCGATTTTATTCAGTCGGTGAACCATGAAGAAGTCTTACTCGATCTTAGAGATCATCCTAACTACCGCGTTCCCCGCCGCCCATAATCGGAACAACACGGGTGCCATTCTTGACGCGAGCTATCGATGAGCAGCCTGTGTAAAACGAATCGCGTGCGCAAGCAGGCTCACCGCTTGGCGTTGGCGCGCTGGGCTTC
>JBDSHB010000281.1:0-6452 GCA_039918695.1 Nitrospirales bacterium
ATGATTCATGAAAAAGGGATCAGATAATAGGACAACAGGCCTATGAAGTCAAGACTTCAATATCCCTTATGGCCCCCCAGGTTTCCACAATTTTCGAGCAACTTGACCCCCCTACACTTAACTCAAAAAATCCACAAAAAACCCGTTTTTTATCCCTCCATCCATTTCCCATACCCCCATCTAAAAAGTCCATATCCGCACTTTTCTTTTCCGAAGTCTCCCATTCATCCAAACCACTAAGCATAAGATGCCATAAACCTATTACCTTGGAACAATTCGAATAGCTGTACGGTCATTTACCGTTCCACAGATAAATTGGCATACTCCACAACCCACGCATACCGAATCATCTACACGAATGTGATATGAGGCAAAATCCATCGAGATAGCCTCCGTAGGACATTTAGAAACACACGCATTGCAGCCGGTTCCTGCCGTACACATTTTTGCCCAAACTTTCGCCACTCCCATATTCACCTGAAAACGATCCGCAACAGGTAAAAGGGCCTCCGTGGTACACGCCCCAATACAAGGAAGATCATCACATAATTTGCATGGGGATTCTCCAGGATAGATAACTGGAGTGTCATTACTCAATAACACTTGAATGGCATCGTGAGGACAGACTTCGACGCAATCAGCGCATCCGGTACAGCGCTCCAAAAACAACTTCTCCTCCACGGCCCCTGGGGGACGAAGCCACCCCGTTTTTTCAGGAACAGGCTGCTCCTTTTTTATCGGGGAAGGAGCATCACGGTGTTTCACGAATTCATGAACAGTCGCGCCAATCGAAATTGCCGATTGTCGAAGAAACATTCTTCGACCTAATGTCGGATTAGATGAAGGCTGTTTTGACAGATCGGATTCCGACATTATGACGCTTTCATTAGTTTATAAACCCATTTAACCAAATTGGACACGAGGAAAGGAATTTCATGAATTTATACGACCCCAGAGGCCCGCAGCTTATACACCTCTACGCATCTGTCACAGGACCCATACTCCACATCCCATCCTGGATGGTTTTCGCGAATATAATCTAAGACAAAGCCTTCTAGGGTCTCATCCATGTTTTCTACCCAGGTATAGGTTGGGAATCGACAAAGGGGACAAGGAAACCCTGGAAGAAGCATGGGCTTGGTTGGCACATCAGGAACTTCACTGTCCTCAACCTCGATGGCTCTCTCGATAACTCGTATCGTATCGGAAGCCATTTCTACTAATTCAGCATGCGTGAGATAATCTGCCTGCCAGATCCCTTCAAACACGGATTCCACCTGACCAGGAAGAATCTTTCGATACCAGGAACGGAACTCCCGGAACCGATATTCCTTCGAAAACATCGGCTCTTTTCCTGTTCGGGCAATCCGGCTATCGACATGGAGGTTCCACAGCACACGGTAACGATTTAAAATCAAATGTTCTTCCCCGGGGTTCAACCCCACTTTTGTGTCAGGATCGTAACCAAAGGCCTCATCTAACATGTCAGAAATATGCGTTAACTCATGTCGTAGGTAACGGGTAATGGCTGGATCATAAAATCGCCGGGGGATCAATTTAATCCCTACCCCCTTTTTCCCGGCCTCCTCAAATTGGCGGGATAGTTTTTCCTCGACCACCCCCCATTTTCGAAGAACATCAACCCCTTCCTGATCTTCTTTCAATACGCCTCGCACTAACACAATCCCAGTTTTATCCCGCAAAACCGGGAAGTCATCAAAAGCATCACGGAGAATTTCAGCAAACCCCCATTTAGCAAATAAATGTTGATAGAGCCGCTTGAACTCTGGATCCCGGTCATCAAGAGAAAACTTCTCGTAAATGGGATCCGCAAACTCATGAAACTCATTAAAATAAGTCGGATCGCCTTCACGCTCAGTCTTTTCAGCAAACGAGTCAATCACCTCCTGAAGGAGGGCGGGTTGAAAACGAATTTCCATGAGCAAAACCTCCGTTTACCGCAAGATCACCACAAGCCGAGTTTCGTTTCTCGGAAGATGATCACCGTAATTTTAAATTCGCATTGATTTGGGAGGTAGCTATCTTGACTCCCCCGAAAAGCGACGTTTAGTATCATAACGAGTTGAATTATAGGAATGAGTTTTCCCTTTTGGCAAGAGAGTTCCCTTGATCCATTCCCGAAGCCGTATAACCGACCATTTATTGTCAATCTGTTTCCGAAGCGAGGAATTTCATGACCCAGCCGACAAGTCCTGACACACTGAGTTCCAATCCCGGGTTCATCCATAATCCTGAATCTCAACCCTCACCACTCATTGATTCCCTAGCCTATTGGAAAGGCGGTGCAAGGGAACTTAAGTCATTCCGTGGCCACACGCAAGAAATATGGGCTGTCTCCTTTTCCCCGGATGGCCTGACACTAGCAAGCGGAGGGAATGATCGTTTTATCCGAATTTGGGATATTGAAACTGGCCGCCTTCTTCGATCTCTACGAGGCCACACCCTTACCGTTCGAGAAGTCAAGCATAGCCCTGATGGCCAAATGATCGCTTCAGCAAGTGAAGACCGGACCATTCGGCTTTGGAATCCTCAAACGGGGGAATCCCTTCGATTACTCTTTACTCGTTATGACCATGGCGTAACCAGTATTTCATTTTCCCCAGATGGCCTCATGCTCGCTAGGGCTGGCCAGAATAAAGACATTAAAATCTGGGAAGTAACCACAGGCACCGAACTCATGACGCTCCTTGGGAAGGACCAATACGACCATAATTGGAGCGTCTGCACAGCATTTTCTCCGGACGGCATTCACCTAGTGGCTGGCACCGACGTCGGGAAAATCAAGCTCTATGAAGTTTTGCCAAGCGGGGAAGAAAAAATTGTTCACAACGGCCATTGGAGAGATGATGCCGACGACGAATCGACCGAAAATCGTGGGTTTTACGTAGACGACCAAGGCGGATTTCAAAAGCCCATGGAATATTGGATTGGGGCACTAACCTTCACTCCTGATGGGGGCACCATGATTTCCGGAAGTCGCGACTGTACGATTAAATTCTGGGACATGCCGACGATGGAAGAACGCCGCACACTGAAAGGCCACTCGGCATGGGTTAGAAATCTTATTGTGACCCAGGATGGACAGGTGCTTATCAGCGCCAGTGATGATGGGACCGTCAAAATGTGGGAAATTCAAACTGGACGTCAATTCAGGACCATTCGGTCACACAAAGGACCGGTCAGGGGGATTACCCTTTCATCTGATGGGAAATATCTCGCCACGGCTGGAAACGACCGGATCATCACCCTCTGGGATGGTGGAGCATAATTTATTTTCCGTCTAAGAAACCCTAGGCGACAAGCACTCATGGCACAGCTCTTTTGGTAAAGAGGGCCGCCGGTTCAATCGTCATCCCGATCGCCCTTCTCAGGATTCGTATCGTCGCATTCCCGAACAATTCCATACCGTTTACATTTTTCCCAAAGCCCTTTTCTGGATAATCCCAAAACCCTCGAGGCCGTCATCCGACTCCACCCTGTTCGATTAAGTATTTCAAGAATATGCCCCCGTTCAAAATTTTCACGCGCTTCGGCCAAAGTTTCCATCGCCCCATTCTTCACGCCTCTCCTTCCTTCCTGATCCCCGCAAAACCCGCATCCTTTTTGCGGTTCACCTCCGGCATACGGACATCGACTCTGTCCACAGAGATCCCAAACCTGGATTTCTTGAGTGTGTTGTGCCAAAGCCAACGCACGTTCAATGGTATTTTCTAATTCTCTGACATTCCCCGGAAAGGAATACTGCAACAACACCTCGCGAGATTGCCGTGACAAGGCTTTTGGTTCTTGGTGATTTCGACCTGACATCGTCTTCAAAAAATGCTGGGCGATCATGAATATATCTTCTCGACGTTCTCGAAGAGGGGGAAGCTGAACCGGCACCACATTTAATCGGTAATAGAGATCCTCGCGGAATCGTCCTTGCTCAACTTCTTTCCGCAAATCTTTCTGCGTTGCACACACCAATCGCACATCCACTTCAATCGTGTCATTTCCCCCGACACGTTCAAATTGCCGCTCCTGTAGGACACGAAGCAATTTAATCTGGACCAACGGGGAAATTTCGCCGATTTCATCCAAAAAGAGCGTTCCCTGATGAGCAAGTTCGAACCGACCATGCCGTTGTCGGAGGGCCCCTGTAAACGCCCCTTTCTCATGTCCAAACAACTCAGCCTCCAACAGTGTTTCCGGTAGCGCGGCACAACTCACTTTGACCAACGCATGATTTCGGCGTGCGCTATTGGCATGTATGGCATTTGCGATCAACTCTTTTCCCGTTCCACTTTCACCAACCACTAACACCGTCGCGTCAGTGACCGAGACTAACTTGATCTTTTCCAGCACTTGTCGCATTCGCTCATTTTTTCCCACAATCCCTTGAAAACTAAATTTCTTTTCCAATTCATCCCGTAACACCCGATTCTCTTCCCTTAGAGCGACCACTGTGCATACCCGTTCCACACTCAACAACAATTCATCCATGGAAAACGGTTTCGTGATGTAATCGTAGGCACCGCTTTTCATCGCATCGACGGCCGTGTCAACAGAACCATGTGCAGTAATGACAATCACTTCCGTTCCAGGGCACTGCTCCCTGCACTGTTTCACAATATGAAGTCCGTCCACACCGGGTAATCGCAAATCAGTAATCACCAAATTAAACCGTGAAGCCCGCAACCGCTCCAGTCCCTCCAACCCGGAACTGGCTTCCTGTACCACATAGCCGATCGCCTTCAGCGCATCCACCATAGAGACTCGCATCAAGGGCTCATCATCAATTATGAGGATTGAACCGTGAGTCATGTGCCTACCTTCACAGGAATGCCCGAACGAGATCGAACCAATGGCAAGCGAATGGTAAACCGAGTCCCTTTCCCCTCTTCACTGTCCACCAACATCTCACCTGCATGCCGCTGCACGATTCCCAAACTCACCGACAATCCCAACCCGGTCCCCTCTCCAGTCCCTTTCGTCGTAAAAAAAGGATCAAAAATATGAGGACGAATCTCTGGAGGTATTCCGCACCCAGTATCCTCAACCTCAATTTCATATCCATCTTCCTGTTTTCGAGTACGCAACGTCACCTGGCCACCTTCTTTGAGTGCCTGAACCGCGTTCAGAACTAAGTTCATAATCACCTGCTCAATCATATGCGCATCGACCATCACCGAAGGAAGTGTCTCATCATAGAACTTACTCAGAGTAGCATGTTTGACCAAAAATACATGCTCGGTCAATACCAGGACCCGGTCTAAAATTTGATGAAGATCTGTCATGGCTAATTCCGGTTCGCGTTGCTGGGAAAAATCCAGGAGCTGCCGAACGATGCGTTGAACCCGTCGCAACCCATCCTCCATGAAATGCAAATATTCTTGAGATCGCTCAGGCGTCAACGTCCCTTTTCGAATATTGTATAAACAATTCAAAATTCCCCCTAACGGATTGTTGATTTCATGAGCAACCCCGGCGGCCAGCTTCCCAATGGACGCTAATCGCTCAGAATTCTGCACCTGGCGTTCCAAATGCTTGCGCTCCGTAATATCCCTGGCGATGCCCAATACTCCTGTGTAGACGCCTTCATCATTGAGAAGCGGAGCCACACTCACCATCACCGCGCGCAATTCTCCCTCTCGACTGACCACCTCCACTTCGTAGACCTGCTTCGTCCCAAGATCCAGTGTCTCTTTCAAATACCGGCCACGATACCGCTTGGAGAGTAAGGAAAGGTACGGCTTTCCAATCAAGTCTTCTTTTCGATATCCCCAGGCATCAACTTTTCCATTGACATAAGTAAACCGTAAATCGACGTCCAAGGTATAAATCACGTCATTCGCATTTTCCAACAAACTTTCGATGTACAGCTTGGCTTGTTCAATTTCCCGAGTACGCTCAGAGACTTTCTCTTCCAGGACTTCATTGTATCGTTGCAGTTCGGCTTCAAACTTTTTATGCTCGGTAATATCTCGTAACTGGACCATGATTGAGGCTCTTCCACCCATATCAATGCGAACCAGGTCCATCTCCATGGATTTCATGATGCCTTGCCGATCATAGACTTCAATTTCTGTCGTGGGCACCTTCGGCTCCTCACCGCTGACCCGGTCTAACAAACTCTGGCTGACGACCTGGAACGCCGGTGGAACAAGCTTCACGAAGGAAGCACCCTCTAAGTCAGAGGGGACATACCCGAGAATATCTCGTTCACGAGCATTGACATCCAAGATCCAGCCTTCCGAATCAACCACAAAAATTGAATCGGCAGCCAAATTAAATAGCGCCTTATATCCCGCCTCTGATTCAGACAATTGTTGGGTTCGTTCGGCCACAATCCCTTCCAGTTGAGTGGTATACCGCTCAACTTCACGCTCCAGAGCCTTTCGGGCCGTGATATCCCTCACAAATCCTCTCGAATACACCACCAAATGGGTTCC
>JBDSHB010000282.1:0-3611 GCA_039918695.1 Nitrospirales bacterium
GGGGAAATAGCGTGAAAACGCTGATCATCACTCCAACCGTTCAAATGGTGCCTGATCGCCCGGACGAACCTCAATACACCTTAGGCATTGAGGATCATGCTCCACTAGTCGGAGGAGTCATGCCCGACATGCCTGCCATGGCTGCGGGTCTTCAACAGGATGACCGAATTATCCAAATTAATGAAACGCCGATTGTCACCTGGTCACAGATGACCGAGATCGTTCGCAATCACCCTGGAACCCCACTAGAGGTACAGGTCGAACGCGGAGGGCAGACGGTGTCACTTCGCATCACCCCTGAAGGCCAAACCAGCACCTCTCCCGATGGAGAAACCAAGTCTGTTGGCCGCATTGGGATCAAACTTGCCGGCGCGGGTACGGTGCTCAAGAGTACCTCTCTCTTCCTCGCACCTTGGGATGGCCTCAAGGCGACCTGGAAATGGTGTGAATTAACCGTTATGGGGCTCTATAAGCTTTTGACCGGAGAAATTTCGTCGAAACACCTAGGCGGCCCCTTAATGATTGCCACCGTGTCCGGCGAGCAGGCCCAACAAGGCATGGCCAGCGTCGTGTGGCTTATTGCGATTTTAAGTATTAATTTGGGAATTTTAAATTTGTTACCCATTCCCATTCTTGATGGAGGGCATCTATTCTTTTTTGCCTGCGAAGCTATTTTGGGTCGTCCTTTAGGAGACCGGTCGAGAGAAATGGCCCAACAAATTGGCCTGGTATTGTTGGTCTTCCTGATGGCCTATGCGACCTGGAATGACATCAGTCGCCTGCTCCAATAATTCCACCCTGTTGAACGTCTACTGCCTTGCAAGCCCGGTGAATTTGCTCTGCAATTTTTTTTGTCCTCAACCATATAACCAGGTGTCTTCATGCGTGTATCACAATCATTAATCCCAACGATGCGACAAGATCCCGGGGAAGCCGAGGTGGCCAGTCACCGACTCATGCTTCGCGCCGGAATGATCCGGAAAGTCGCAGCGGGCATTTATTCCTACCTTCCCCTTGGATTGCGGGTCATTCGGAAAATCGAGGCCATTGTTCGGGAAGAAATCAACCGGACAGGAGCCCAGGAACTTTTACTTCCAATTCTTTCTTCGGCCGAGCTGTGGAAAGAAACAGATCGCTGGGATTTCTACGGAAAGGAACTGTTCCGATTACATGATCGTCACGATCGAGACTTTTGCCTGGGCCCCACTCACGAAGAAGTCGTCACTGATTTATTCCGTCGAGAGGTCAGTTCCTATCGTCAATTGCCCGTCACCCTTTATCAAATCCAAACAAAATTTCGTGATGAAATTCGGCCACGATTTGGTATCATGCGAGGGCGTGAATTCATCATGAAAGATGCGTATAGCTTTGATCAGGATGCGGAAGGAGCCAAACGTACCTACCAAGGCATGTACGACGCCTATTGCCGTATTTTTTCTCGCATGGGCCTCGAATTTCGTCCGGTGGAGGCCGATACCGGGTTAATCGGTGGCATCTCTTCTCACGAATTCATGGTCCTAGCCAATACCGGAGAGGAACTCATCGTTTTTGATCCGGATACGCAATATGCTGCCAATGTCGAGCGGGCCGAGATTGCTCCACCCACCATAGGGAAGCGTGACGCCCCACTACCGTCAGAAAAGGTTTCCACACCCAATGCCAAATCAGTGGAGGAGGTATGTGCCTTACTCAACGTACCTCCTTCCCGCCTGGTGAAAACCCTGCTGTATCAGACTGGCACGGATGAGATAACCGCAGTCCTGATTCGAGGGGACCATCAAGCGAACGAAATCAAAATTCAACGACACCTTGGTATTCATGAATTATCCTTGGCGACTCCAGAAATGGTCGCCCGCTTCACCACAGCCCCAATCGGCTTTGTCGGACCGATCGGTCTTCAGAGCGTTCGAATTCTGGCTGACCATGCCGTGGCTGTTTTGAGCAACTTCATTGTCGGTGGGAACGAACCGGACGTCCACCTCATCGATGTCAACATCGATCGGGATTTTGCCATTGAGAGCATAGGAGATTTTCGCCAGGCCCAGGCCGGTGATCCTTCCCCTCGTGGAGGCAGCTCGCTGCAAACGGCAAGAGGGATCGAAGTGGGACATATCTTTATGCTAGGGACGAAATATAGTGAAAAAATGGGCGCAACCTACCTTGATGCTCAGGGTAAGACGCTCCCCGCTATCATGGGGTGCTATGGCATTGGAGTTAGCAGAGCAGCGGCAGCAGCCATTGAACAAAACCATGACGACAAAGGTATTTGTTGGCCCATGCCCATTGCCCCCTTTCATGTCCACATTCTGTCCGTCACGGCATCAGAAAACGTACGTCAAGCGTCAGATCAGCTCTATCAGGACCTTTCCAAAAACGGGATAGAGGTGTTACTTGACGACCGTGAGGAACGAGGTGGAGTGAAATTTAACGATGCAGATTTGCTAGGCATTCCTCTCCAGATTATCGTTGGAGATAAAGGATTGGCGCAGAACACCATTGAAATCAAAGACCGTAAAACCGGGGAAAAACATCACATTTCCCGTGAGGAAGCATGTGAGTGGGTAACCGCCACAGTCAAAGCGAAACTCGAATTCCAGGCATGAAAAGTAAGGAAAGCAGATCAAATGCAGGCTGGTTACCGATGTCCTCCCATACATGATATAATTTTTGAAGCCGTAACATTCTTTTTTGAGGACCAATTGATGACGAGATATCAACCAAGAGCATGATGAGATTGAGAAGCCCTTATTTTCATTGACAAAAGATCTCATTGAATGCTAATTTTCTAGGTTTGATTTTCAAGTGAAACCCACTTTTTGTATATGACTGGCATATCATATGTTGAATCAAATGAACGTCAGGGGTCTTTTATTTGACCCCTATAACAACGCCTATATTGTCATCCTGAGAGATGAACAGAATTCGGACATGCTCCCTATTTGGGTTGGGAAGGCCGAAGCCAGCGCGATTAGTTTTGCCTTAGAGCGGATCGCTCCTCCAAGGCCAATGACCCATGATCTCATGAAAACGGTTCTTGATAATATGGATGCCAAGGTCATCAGTACGGTTATTACGGATCTGAAAGACAATACGTACTTCGCCAAAATCCATCTTCTCTTTGGAGATTCAGAATTCACCGTTGACTCTCGGCCAAGTGACGCAATTGCCGTGGCCCTTCGCACGGATGCCCCCATTTTTGCTTCCGGAGAAGTGCTCCATAAACAAAATTCAGAAGAGTTGGAACGATGGCTGGAAAACCTCAAGCCTGAGGATTTTGGCAAATCAGATGTCTAGCTGATGTTCATGTGGCCATCTGAAATATTTACGATTAATAGTGAGTGTGCGGGTGATGACTGAAATAAACACATTAATTCCGTTAAAGGTCCATGGGGTTCTGGTCGATCCGAATACCGATACCCAAATCGTGGTCTTACGGGATGAAAAAAACTCAGAGGTTCTTCCCATATGGGTCGGAACCGCCGAAGGAACATCCATTCGGTTGGCCTTGGAGAACGTCATCCCACCACGCCCCATGAGCCATGACCTTATTTGCAGCTTTGCCTCGCACCTTGGCTTTACCCTAAACAAAGTGGTGATCACAGAAGTCAAAA
>JBDSHB010000283.1:0-3474 GCA_039918695.1 Nitrospirales bacterium
ATGATGAGTAACGCTGCGTTCAGTTCCGCGCGGTTCGATCTGACGGAACATGACCTGTATACGTTGTCCGATGGCACCAGAAATGTTCTTAAGAATTTGGGGGAACCCATCACACTGCGGTTTTATCTCTCGCAAAAACTGGCGACCGGCTTGCCAGGCATTAAAAGTTACGCTACGCGCGTTCAAGAGATGTTGGAGGAATATGCGCAGGTCGCGGGCGGGCAGCTGTATGTGCAGGTGATGGACCCGGAGCCGTTTTCAGAGGAAGAGGATCGAGCCGTGGCGTATGGTCTACAGGGTATCCCCTTGGACAATGGCAGTCGCCAGTTTTACTTTGGATTGGCCGGGACCAGTTCCACCGATCAGTTGGAAGTGATTTCCTTTTTCCAACCTGAGCGAGAAGAGTTTTTGGAATATGATCTGACGAAGATGATTCACACGCTGGCATATCCCAAGAAAAAGGTTCTTGGTCTGTTGAGTACGTTACCGATTGATGGGAGTGGGGGCATGCCGTTTATGCCACAACAAGGAGGCAGCCAACCCTGGCTCATACTCTCTCACATCGAACAAATGTTTGAAGTGAAAAAGATTGAACCGACGGCGACGACTCTTCCTGAAGAGATTAGTGTCTTAATGGTTGTGCATCCTAAATCTCTGAGTGAGGCGACCCTCTATGCGATCGATCAATATGTCTTGGGAGGCGGGCACGCCATGATTTTTGTGGATCCCCTTGCCGAATCGGATAGTGGAGGTGGCAATCCCATGAATCCGATGGGAGGTGGCGGTCCCCGGAATTCCGATATGCCTACCTTATTTGCCGCATGGGGACTTGAGTTGGTGAAAGGGCAGGTGTTGGGAGATTTGCCATTGGCCAAAAAAGTGCAAGTTCAACAGCAGGGCCGGCTACAGGTGGTGGATTACCCCGTCTGGATTGATTTCCGTCAGGAGCATTTCAGTGACAAGGATATCGTGACGGCTCAAGTGCCGTCGATCACGGTGGCATCAGCAGGAATCATTCGAAAGAAAGGGGGGGAGACCGGGACCACAGTCGAGCCGCTCATCCAATCGGATGAAGCCGCGATGCAGATTGAGGCATCCCGCTTGTCAGCCATGCCGGATGTCGCTGGATTACTCAACAGTTATCGTCCCGAAGGAGAGAAGTTTATCGTGGCCGCCAGGGTAACCGGAACCGTGAAAACGGCTTTTCCTGAGGGAAAACCAAAAGAGGTGCTTAACAAGGATGAGACTCCGGAAACGGTTCCAGTAACCGAAAGCCAGACCAAGGACCATCTTACGGGATCGAAGGAGCCTATCAACGTGATTGTGGTGGCGGATACGGATATCTTGCAGGACCGGTTTTGGGTTCAAGTTCAAAATTTCTTCGGGCAACGGGTTGGTATTCCCAACTCGGGCAATGGCACGTTTGTCACAAATGCCTTGGATAATCTGACGGGAAGCAATGATCTCATTAGTGTCAGAAGCCGCGCCGGATATTCCCGGCCATTCACACTTCTGCGAGTGTTGCAACAAGAAGCCGAGCAGGAGTTCCGGCAAAAGGAGCAAGTGCTGCAGGAACAGCTCAAGGCCACGGAACGAAAAATTCAAGAACTGCAGAGTCAAAAGCCTGAAGGAAATGCCATGATCCTGAGTGTGGAACAGGAGGAGGCCATGGGGAAATTTCGCAAGGAATTGCTTCAGGTTCGCAAAGAACTGCGAGCCGTCCAGCATGAACTTGGCAAAAACATTGAGAGCGTGGAGAGTTGGGTAAAATTTATCAATATCGGGCTTGTGCCATTGTTGATTGGTATAGCGGGTGTGTGGATCAGTTCCTCCGGGATCAGGAAGAAGCGGCCAAAAGCCTAAGTCGCTCAGTTGCCGATCATCAGAAGGCCGCATCCGACTATTCAGGAATTTTAAGGGAACCGTATGAAAGCCAAAACACTAGGTATCTTAGCCGCCATAACTATTGTGGGTATTGTGGTAGCTGTTTTCGTGAATCAAGAGCCGGTCTCACAATTGCCAAACAGTGGTGAACTGTTGTTTCCGGCACTATTGTCAGGGGTGAATGATGTGAGCGAAGTGGTTGTGGAAACGAAGGATCAGACCGTGACGCTGTTGCGTGAGGAGAAGACTTGGCGGGTCAAGGAGAAGGCGGGGTATCGCGCTGATGTGGAAAAAGTAAAGCAGACTCTCATCGGCTTGGCGGAGTTGCGGATTCTGGAACCCAAAACGAAAAATCCTGAGTTATACGATCGACTGGGGTTACAGGAAAGGGAGCAAGAAGGCTCGCTCTCGACAACCGTGACTTTGAAAACTCCAAATAATCCTGAGGCGGCAATGGTGATTTTGGGGAATCAACGTCCTGCCAAGGGGAATCCACGGATGAGTGAAATCTATGTGCGGAAACCAGGAGATCCCCAAACCTGGCTGACCATAGGGAATTTGCCGCTGGAAAAGGTGGCCGGAGAATGGCTGGACACGGAAATAACGGCACTGACGACCAAACGGGTGCAACGAGTGACGGTCACGCATCCCGGCGGGGAAACTCTTCTCGTCTCAAAAGAGAAACCGGAGGATCTTGATTTTCAATTGGATTCGATCCCTGCAGGTTCAAAAGTGGCATCTCAGTTTAATGTGAATAATGTGGTGGGAACTCTCGTGCAGCTTCCGTTAGAAGATGTGAAAAAAGAACAAGAGGTGAACTTTCAGGAGCACCCTGGGGTGGCGGTTGTGTTGGAAACCTTTGACGGGCTTAGGCTCCATGTGCAAACGGCCAAAGAGGATGACAAAATTTTTGGAAAATTTTCTGCAGAATTTGATCAGAAACTGGTTCAACCGGTGGAGGCCACGTCTTCCTCAGAAAAAGGGGAAACGATCCTAGCCCATGATTCTGCTCAAGACGAAAAGACCATGAGATCGCCGGAAGGGAAGCAACCAGATGAAGAACAGGGGGAGCTTTCCTCCAAAGAAGAATCAATATTGAAAAAACCGGAAGAGGTTGAGGGGGAGGTTGAGGCGTTCAATCATCGGACGGAAGGCTGGGTATTCGAATTGCCAACGTTCCGGGTCGAGAATTTTTCAAAAGCCAAGAAAGATCTTCTTGCCACAATTCCCTAACCTGGACCATTCAGGGTCATATAGGAGGGGATGAAAGGTTGTTTCTCTACCTTTGAGACAGCTTCAGGCGTTCTCGGGCTTATCCGAACCATTTAAGGGAGGAGCGGTCAACACGTCCAGTAATTCCTGATGGACCAGCATCAGGCGGGAATCCTCAAGCCGGTAGGCAAACGACAGCAGGATCATGCCTCCTGCCAGCACCAATAAGCCCAAGGCGGTTATCCCGATCACCCAAAAAATTCCCCCAATTGTGCGCATCCCTCCATCAATAATAAACAGTACGACAAACGTGAGGGTGCCCCCAATGACAAAGAGGAGCCATAACAGGGTGAGAATAGCTGACGACCAGGGAATACG
>JBDSHB010000284.1:0-4853 GCA_039918695.1 Nitrospirales bacterium
CAGGGCAAGAGCTGATCGTTGAACAAGAGGAAGCGGCTTGGGCTGCCCGGTAGCCAAAGACCAGACCTTCCAGTAAAGAATTGCTCGCGAGGCGATTGGCACCGTGAACTCCGGAACAGGCCACTTCTCCTGCCGCAAGCAGGCCTGGGATGGTGGAGGCTCCATCCAGATCGGTTTTGACGCCGCCCATAAAATAATGAGCACTGGGGGAAACAGGGATCCATTCCTCTGTGATGTCAATATCGTATCGTAAACAGGTCGAGTAGATGGTGGGAAACCGTTCTTTCAAAAATGTTGCCCCCAAATGAGTCACATCTAAATAGACATGGCGAGCTTTGGTTCGTTGCATTTCCGTCCAGATCGCCCGGGATACAATGTCCCTTGGTGCGAGTTCCTGGCTCCGATGATAGTTTTTCATGAAGCGTTCGCAGCGATTATTGCGTAAAATCCCCCCTTCTCCTCTTAGAGTTTCCGACAACAGAAAAGGAGGACTGGACGGGAGATACAGGGCGGTTGGATGAAATTGGACGAATTCCATATCCTCCAGAATGGCACCCGCGCGATAAGCCATGGCAATGCCATCTCCGGTCGCATTGGCCGGATTGGTGGTTCGAGCATAGACCTGCCCGGCCCCCCCTGTGACTAAAAGCGTGGCGGGAGCACAGACGATCTTAAGCGTCCCACTCAATTCATCAAGGATTAACGCTCCCCAGCATCGTCCGTCCTGGATGCACAACTCAACCGCAACATGATTGCCCATCCATGTCAGATTTTTCAGGGTTTGGGCTTTGACGCTGAGTGCACGAACCATTTCGCTGCCAGTGGCATCCCCTCCGGCTCGTAACACTCGATGACGACTGTGGGCTCCTTCCCGGGTGAATGCGAGTTTGCCATCGACTGTGTCAAACTTAGCTCCCCATTCGATCAATTCATGAATACGGGAGGGGCCTTCTTCAACGAGTATTTTGGTGGCAGGTCGCGAACAGAGTTGATGGCCGGCTTTCAGGGTATCTGCCAAATGGAGAACCACGTCATCTTCTTCACTGAGCGCGACCGCTACGCCTCCTTGGGCGTAAAAAGAATTATTGTCTTGGGGCCCACCTTTGGCGACCATGGTGACTCGACCATATCGACTCAATTCAATTGCGGCTCGAAGGCCTGCCACCCCCGCGCCTAAAATCAGGAAATCCGTGGAAATCACGTGAGAGGAATGGTGTGATGCGACAGCGGAAGGCATGAAAATGATTGGAGCAGTGAAAAAGTTGATGGTTAAGAAGAAAAATTGAGACTGTGTGTCATGGCAAAGGGCAGGTCTCCTTCAATCCCCCGGAGCAGGATAACTTGGTTCCCACTCCACAGCAGGATTCCATGACCGCTGGCTTGAGCGGGAGCTTCCTGAGGGGTGCGTTCCCAGTTGCCTTGCCAGGAGACAAAGGCCGAAATGCGATCTCCATCAATCACCATGCGATCAATGGTCAGGTCCACCTGAATAGTGGAAAACGTGGCGAAGTCTTCTCGGACCTTGGCTTCTAGGAGGTCGAGATTTTCAAGAGGAAGGAGTAATTCTTGGAAGCCCGAAGCATCTCGATTGACATAGGCTTTTTCCAGTGTTTTGATGGCTTTCACCACTCGTTGGAATCGGGCGTGGTCCTCAGGATATTTGGGGGCTTTTTTCGAACATCCTGTTCCTGCAAGGGAAATAAGGATCGGAATGGTTATGAAAAGCACAAAAAGATGTTTGTTCAAGAATCGAAGTAGAATCATGAAATTCTATAATGAAGAAGAATGCTGGAGGGGGTCAAGGGAATTTATAAAAAGTAGATGATTATTGTGTGAAGGAACAGGTATGATATAAATGGTTTCCTTGACACCTTTCCTGACCCTATGATAGTTAGTCAGCCGGCAGTTTGGGGACTTGTTTGCCAAATTCGGTGAGAGACCTCTCCGAAGCAAAATAGCCGCATCGAATTCACCCAGGAATGTACCTTTATGTCCAGTGTTGTCAAAAAGCGGAGGAAGAAAATGCGCAAGCATAAACATAAAAAACTCCTTCGCCGAATGAAGTTTGCCAAACGTCGTAATTAATTTCCATAGGCGGGATGGTCAAGGGCTTGAATATGACCCAGGGGAAAAAAACTCGCATTCGGGTCCGCTCCTCCTTGTCGTCATATGTCGGAGATCTCTTAATCCCGCCTATGCGAAATAGAATTTCAGATGTGTTAAATGATGAGTCTGTCCTGTTCATTAACTTAACGGATGTACTGATCAATGACACTGAACATTCTGCGTTTGTGGCTTTAAATAAAAATCAAATCGAATCGGTTATTCAACTCGACTAGCCGCCATTTCGTCATTTCCCTCGCCTTGTCGCACCCTCCGATTGTGAATTGGTGACGTCGCATTCTTACCCCTAAACGGATTTAAGCACCTGTTCGTGTAAGGCCATTATGAACTATCTGTCTCGATTTATTCCCTTCCTCCGTCCCTATCTGATGACCATGGCCGGTGCGGGGGTTTTGGTGATGGGTGCCGCGGCCTGTAACTTGTTACTCATCCGGTTGGGCGGCTCGCTGTGGGATCTTATTACGGTTCAACGGGACTTGCCGAAATTGACAAGCATGGTGTGGGTCTTTATCGGATTGGTGATTGGCCAGGGCCTGTTATCCATGGCTCATAGTTATTTGACCGCCCTGGCTTCTCAGCATGTGATGGCGGATTTTCGTACCCACGTCTTCTCTCATCTCCATCGCTTATCACTGAATTTCTTCGCGAAACGGCGAACCGGAGAGTTGATTTCCCGATTGATGAACGATGTCGGGGTGATTCAGAATTTGTTAACTGAAACCCCGATGGATGCCCTAAAGCATCTTGTGACCATCATTGGGGGTGTGGGATTTCTTTTGGTGATGAATTGGCGGTTGTGTCTCTTGATTCTCATTCTCTTGCCTTTGCTGGCCATCGTCGCCAGGACGTTCGGGAAGCGGTTGAAAGTCTTATCGATGCAAATTCAGGATCAAACCGCCCATGTCACCACGTTGATAGAAGAAGTGGTGTCAGGCATTCGTGTGGTCAAATCGTTTGTCCAGGGTAAACGAGAGGACGCACGGTTCCGTTCAGCCGTAGAGACCTTATTAGCGACCACCATGAAACGGACCGCGGTGTTGGCCGTGTTTGTTCCCGTCATCACCTTCTGTACGTTTGCGATGGCGATTGGCGTCTTATGGTATGGGGGCAAACAAGTCATCGAAGGCCAGCTATCACCTGGGGAATTATTTGCATTTGTTCTATTTGCGGGGATTTTAATTGGCCCCTTCGGGTCAGCCGCCCGAATGTTCTCTCAGGTGAAGGAAGTGCAAGGAGCGATGACGCTGGTGTTTGAGCTCCTGGATACCCCACTGGAAATTCAGGATAGTCCGATGGCAAAGGCCTTAACGCCCATTCAGGGGCAGGTGCAGTTTGATCAAGTGCAATTTAGCTATGAGGGCCGGCCTCCTGTCTTGGATGCCGTGTCTTTCTCGATTCAGGCCGGGGAATGTGTGGCCCTGGTGGGACCAACCGGAGCCGGGAAAACGACTATTGTGAATTTACTGCATCGTTTTTATGACCCAACCGCCGGCCGGGTGCTGATCGATGGGCATGATCTCACCTCCATTCAAGTGGATAGTTTGTATCAACAGTTGGCGCTTGTGCCGCAGGAAACGCTGCTTTTTGGTGGAACGATCGCAGACAATATCCGGTATGGTCGAGCAGAAGCTCCTGAATCGGACATGATTGAGGCCAGTCACCGAGCCAATGCGCATGAATTTATTCAGTCGCTTCCTGATGGCTATGACACCATTCTCGGTGAAAAAGGGATTAATCTCTCTGGAGGGCAGCGACAGCGCATCGCTATTGCCAGGGCGCTACTCAAAGACCCGAGAATTTTGATTCTGGATGAAGCCACCTCAGCATTGGATAGTCAGTCGGAATCTTTGGTGCAGTCAGCCTTAACGGAACTGATGAAGGGCCGTACCACGCTGATGATCGCGCATCGTTTTTCCTCCATTCAGCGGGCAGATCGAATTCTCGTGTTACATAAAGGCACGATTGTGGAGGAAGGACAGCACGAGGAACTCCTTGCCAAGCGGGGACTCTATCATCACCTCTATACACTAAGAGAGGTTGAGGGAATAGCGGAGCGTATGGAGGTCGCAGAACAACCCTTGCCGCAATAGAGGATTATAGAGCCGGAAGGAAAACTCAAGAAAACCAGGCCTCTGTCCTAAGCCTATTGAGACGGGATCGTGTGCGCGTGGGAATCTATAAACCCGGTTCTCATAAAAAACCGGGTTAATGAATTTTTGAGAAGTCGGCTGGTATGTTGATCAGTTTTCCATCGGGAAAGAACGCTGCGAGGGTTCCAGGAGCTAGTGGATCGAAGTCGGCATAAGCAAAGCGTGCTGTAAACCTCGACCGAAAGCTAACGGTATCTCCTGGATTTTTTCGGCCGCGCTCAGGAGGGCCAATATCCACTGGGCGAATCGTCGTTGAGCCTTGCTGCAGAGCAATTTCTGCTCCTTCCGCAAAGAACTCATCTTCTCCGCATAAGCGAATTTCAACTTCAAGGTAGGGCATTTCCAGAATTTCCTGGATTTTGGTCTCTGGCATACGAATGTCTTGTTTTTGGCGTTTGGATTCTGCCGCTTCGCGTCGGCCAAAGTATTCCAACCAATAGAGTCGTGTTCTTAATATGGCGTGTGCCCCACAGGGTTCCACTTCCGGGTCAGCGCCGACCCGAACTGCACGCTCCGAGGCTTTCATCACTGTAGCCACATCCTCTACCGAATCGGCTTGTTCCATGGTTTTGCGACCAG
>JBDSHB010000285.1:0-7503 GCA_039918695.1 Nitrospirales bacterium
CAGAAGAAGGGGTTATGCAGAGCCGGGCGCAGGCGATGGCGGCTATTTTAGAAATCATGACCGATCAGCTGCTTATTGTCTGCAATGGGTTTCCCTCCCGTGAAGCCTGTAAACTCCGTGATCGGGCTCAAAATTTTTATATGATTGGCTCGATGGGCGCGACGGCCGCCATTGGATTAGGATTGGCTCTGGCCCAGCCCGAAAAAACGGTGGTCGTTTTTGATGGCGACGGAAATGTGCTGATGAGTCTTGGCACGTTGGCCACGATTAGTGCGTTGCGACCGAAAAATCTCATTCATGTGGTCTTTGATAATGAAGTGTATGGGACCACCGGCAATCAACCCACATTTTCCAGGGTTGTGGCCCTGGATAAAATGGCCAAAGCTGCGGGATACAAGAATGTTGAGCGAGTCTGGGAGCGAGAAGATATTGTGTATGAGTTTAAGGCCATGTTAGGAGATGACGGGCCGAGTTTTTTGTTGATCAAGGTGAATGAACAGCTTGAAGAAGCGGATCGGATTGCCTTGGGTCCAGTCGAGCTGACGAAACGGTTTAAGGGGAGTGTCACCTAACGGCACAATGGATGTCGCGTAGAAGCCTAATCGCCAGCCTGTAAGCGGATAAAGGAAGAGGGTTCATGATTTTATTCAATCCAGGTCCCGTCAATGTGTCTGAAAGAGTTCGTCAGGCATTACTTCAACCAGATATCTGTCATCGAGAGTCGGAGTTTTCGGAATTACTGGCCGATATTCGGCAAAAATTGCTGAAGATCTTCGTTCCTGGTGATGAAGACGACTACACCGCGATTGTCCTGACGGGTTCGGGCACGGCGGCTGTGGAAGCGGCGTTAATGTCCAGTATTCCTACCGGCAAGCGGGCGATGGTGATTAATAATGGGGTGTATGGCCAACGGATGTCTTCCATGTTGGCGACGCACCGTTTGGGAGTACCGGACTTAAAGTATGACTGGGGAGTCGTCCCGGATCCGCAGACGGTTGATTTGGCGCTGAAGCAACACCCGGAAGTGCACACGGTCGCCATGGTTCACCATGAAACGACGCTGGGATTGATTAATCCGGTGAAAGAAATCGCGGAGATTGTCGACCGGTACGGTCGGGTCTTTATGGTGGACTCTGTGAGCGGGCTGGGTGGAGAAGCCCTGGATATAGCCGGAAATAAACTGTACATGGTCGCGGGGGCCGCTCAGAAATGTATTCAAGGATTTCCAGGTGCCGCGTTTGTCCTGGTTCGAAAAGGCTTTATGGAGCGGGTGATGAGATATCCCAAGCGGTCCTGGTATCTGAACTTGGCCAATTATTATGAGGAACAGGAGCGGGGGACGATTCCCTTTACTCCAGCCGTCCAGGTCTATTATGCCTTCCGTGAAGCTATCAATGAACTCTTAGAAGAGGGCCTAGAGAATCGGATTCAGCGATTTCAAGAGTATGCCACCACTATTCGGACAGGCTTGGAAGAGTGGGGGGTGAAGCCGGTACTGGCTCCTGCCCTTCAAAGTAATACCTTAACGGCGTTTTTTCTGCCGGAAGGGTGTACCTACCAAAAGCTGCATGATGAGTTAAAACAAGCCGGGTACGTCATCTATGCCGGACAAGGGCAATTGGAAGAGAAAGTTTTTCGGGTCGCCAATATTGGTGCTCTGACCAATCAGAATATTGAGGGGTTTCTTTCCGCCTTTCAGGCCATAGTTTCTGGGGCCAGAGCGTGAAGGCAATTATCTTTGCGGCTGGCGTCGGCAAGCGATTGCAAGGTGTCACCCAGGGTCGACCGAAATGCCTGGTGGATATTGGAGGGAGGACCTTACTGTCCCGGCATGTCGAGTACCTGGGGCGATTGGGTGTGTGTCAGGTGGTATTGGTCGTGGGATACGCTCAAGACTATATTCGAAAGGCCATGGCTGCCGACCCATTTGCTCAAGAGATCCGATGGGTGGTGAATGAACAGTTTACTCGTGGAAGCATGACGTCACTGTGGGCGGCACGGTCTGAAATGGACGATGATATGGTGCTCATGGATGCCGATGTTCTCTATGCCCCATCGATTCTGGCTCGATTGGTTCATTCCTCCTTCCCGACGGCCTTGTTAATGGATGAGACGGTGAAGCAGGAATCGGAAGAATGTATGATTGCCGCGAAGACTGGTCGAGTCCTCACCTTAAGTAAAACCCTGCCATCCGCCTATGATGAGGCCGGCGAAGGGGTCGGATTTCTCAAAGTCCAACAACAGGATATTCCAGCATTGTTGCAATCGGTCCAGGCTTATGTTGAGGCCGGAGCGCTTGATATGGAATATGAGGACGCGCTAAAAGGGTTTTTTGAGAAGGTGCCGGTGGGTTACGAAAAAATCGGGGGTCTTCCGTGGATAGAAATAGATTTTCCTGAAGATATCGACCGAGCTGCATCTGAGATCTTGCCTGCCGTGATAAAGTTAGAGGAGAATACCAGGGCCACCACATTGACACCGTAGGAATGAGTGTATGGACGGAACACTTAAACAAGAAGCCACTCACGCGGTTGATACGGCAATTTTATTGACGTCGGTCGGCGTCTTTGATTCCGGATGTGCCGGGACGGGTGATGCGGTTCCTAGTCCCTTGACTCGTGTCGGCGGCATGACGCTGTTTCAACGGGCGGTATTCACGTTGCAGCGAGGAGGGATTTCTCAAATATGGGTGCTGGCCGGGCCTGAAGAACAAGCTCTTCGTCAATTACTTCGTGAAGATAACCGGATACAGGCTGCCGTTCGTTGGCTTCCTGTCCGGGAATTTCCTCCTCATGACCCTCAGACTTGGGAAGCGCTTGCGGAGGAAATCAATGGAGCCTGTATGATCGTGGGTTGCCATACGGTGTACTCTCCGACATTGGTTCAACGCTTGCGAGCTGAAGGATCTCAAGGGAAGGCGGTCGTGGTCGTTGGTCATCCTGAGGAGGGGCATCACCGGGGAAATCCCGGTGTGGCGTTCCGGCCTGAGGGACTTGAAGGACGATCAACTTCAACTGTGGTCTTCCATGACCAGGCGGTATCCCGGACCTCACCGTCCAAAACCGGCAGTCAGGCTCCCGAGCGAAGCCGGTTGCCGCTGGTTGGAGATCTTCTGGTTCTTCCCGCCCGGCTCTTGGGTATTTCAGGCGTATTGCATGCAAATGGCACCAATCCACTCCGGTTGGCCTTGGAGCAAGCGGCCGTGGAAGGGACGATTCTAACCATTGGCGGAGCTTCTCATTGGTTCAGGGATGTCCGTGGTCCCAAGGGGCCACAACTCGCTGAACGGACGTTGTTGGAGGCACTCCAGGCACTGAAAGGCGGCTTGGATGGGTTGGTGGATCGATATGTGAATCGTAAATGTTCCGGTCTGCTCACTCATGGGTTTTTGCGGTTGGGATGGTCACCGAACACGATTACGATGCTGTCCATGGTCGTGGGGCTCGTGGCTGCTGGGCTCTTTGTGCCTGGGTCCTGGAAACTCGCCATTCTCGGGGGCCTGATCCTGCAATTGTCTGTGATCATTGATTGCTGCGATGGAGAGGTCGCCCGGCTGACGTTTTCAGAGTCCAAGTTTGGCCAAGAACTCGATATTTGGGCAGATAATGTCGTGCACATCGTGTTGTTTGCTGCCATCGCCTGCGGGGCGTTTCTCCATGGGCCTTGGGAGCAGACGCACCTTCCTCTTCTGCTTGGGGCCTCAGCAGTCTTAGCCAATGTCGTGTCGTTGCTGTTAGTCAATCATGCCAGACAATTGCGATCCCGTCCCCGGGAGCTTCGGCAATTCACTGAACAGGAACGGGCTAATATTGAATTTATGTTGGGCAAGGTTGCCAATCGCGATTTTTCGATCATCGTGTTGCTGAGTGCTGGTTTTGGTCTCCTGCACTGGTTTTTGGCCCTGGCCGCGATTGGCTCGTGGCTCTTTGTCGTGTCGATGGCCTGGATGCTTCGCCGTAGTCTCATCTCTCGTGCTTAAACTGCTTTTCCTGGTCATTGGCCTTGCGGCCCTGGTCGGGATTGTTTTCCACATCGGTCTCGAACCGATTCAGCACACCGTTTCTCAATTAGGTCTCCTACATCTCGGGCTCATCCTCCTTCCCATGGTTCTCGTCTATGGGTTAGAAGCTTGGGGATGGCATTTCACTCTGGGTTTCCATGCTCGAAAGGTCGGGTTCATGCGGTTATTTGCCATTAGGATGGCTGGCGAAACCGTGAATGTCACGACTCCCACGGCCTATGTCGGTGGGGAGCCTCTGAAGGCCTATCTCCTGAAACGATACGGGGTGCCAATGGTGGATGGGTTGGCGTCCGTGATTACGGCGAAGACCACCATGACCTTCGCCCAAGTGCTGTTTATCTTGTTGGGATTGGCGTTGGCTTTTTGGATACTTGGCGATTCAGGTCATTACTGGGTGGCGATGTTGATCAGTGTCGGAGTTTTAGCGTTTGGCGTCGGGCTGTTTGTGTTGCTCCAACGTCACGGTCTCGGTATGGGGTGCTTGAGCCTATTGCGAGCATGCGGTATCAGGTTCACCTTTCTTGAAAAGCGGGAACTCCAACTACAGGAGCTGGACAGCACGATCCGGAGATTTTATTCTCAGCACCGGCGCACATTTTATGCGGCGTTGGCCGTATTTTTTTTGGCGTGGATGATGGAAACGCTTGAGGTGTATGCCATTCTCTACTTTCTCGGTGTGAGCATCGATGTGTGGGTAGCTATCTCCATTGCGGCGCTCACCGTGCTCATTAAAGGCGGAACATTTTTCATTCCTGGAAGCCTGGGTGCGCAAGAAGGGGGATACACCTTACTCTTGATGACTTTTGGCTATTCGGAAGTGACGGGAATCACTTTTGCCCTTATTCGACGATTGCGAGAAATTCTCTGGATTGTCTTTGGTCTTGTGTGCCTGATGTTTTTGAAAGGCCAGGACGGTGGATCGGACCAGATACACTCGATTGAACGATAGGGGCCAAAGAGGTTAATTCTGTAAAAATATTCGGTGACTTGAACTCTTCGGGTCTATGGTGAATAATCGGACCCTCACGGATTTTCAGCCGAGAAAGGATACGGGAACGATGGATATTGAACTGGGAACGAATACCCTCCGGAATACCGATGGCGTTTTTATCGCTCACGGCAAAGAACAGCTTCGTATTGAGTGGTTGGAAGAGGAGAAAAAGCTGGCATTGAGTATGGGTGTGTTTATGCCCACGGGAACAGAGGTGGCCAAGCTGCAACGCAATGCCTGGGAACACAACCCTGGCGACCGGTTTGTCCTCACTGAGTTACCGGATACAGTCAAGGTCGAAGATACGACCTTGAAAACCCTCGTCATGGAAATACACAAAAAGCCTCACGAAGCCGTGGCCATCTCCGCAGCAAAATTTTATACCTCGAAAGGCACCTTGTCTGAAGTCTCCCTGGAATGGTGGCGGGTTGGTAATAAAATGGAGCTGACCGGCATTGATATGGACCTCGAAGGGGGCAGTGTCGAACTCCCCGAATAACTCTCCTCAGGCCATTTCTCTGCTTTTTAAATGGTGTCGAGATATTGCCCAATGTGTTGTGATGCTTTCTGGCGTCTTTCTTGAAATTCGCCAGTGATGGATGCCTCTCATTCATGGCCCTCATGTTGAAGGGCCAACTTCCCTACCTCTGCTTGTTCAGTATTAATGCGGAAACCGTCGCAATGAATCTGGATCCTAGATCAATTGCGCACATATTTATTACTTTTTTGTGATTGAGCAAAGATTGTAGCAAGAGTAAGTCAGGCGGGTTTCTGCGAGGTCGTGGCGAATCTGCCGTCGATATTCTGAAGGCCATCGAGAATGGCCATGCAAAAAAGTAAACCTACTTCACTGCCGTTTTGGCGCGGGCCATCATGCGACAAAAGGAGCAGATCCCTGCAGTCGTCGGTTGTGTGCAAACGGTACAGGGCTGCAACGTGGTTTGGTCGATTTCGCTCATGGATGGGGCGACAGAAGACGATTTTTCCTGTCTATCAAGGAACCCCCAATAAAACCGTTGTTTGGTTCCCGGGGATTCTGCTTCTAAGCGATTAAGCGCGTCTTTATACACTAACATCTTTGCGCCTTTGGCCATCGGGCATTCTTCGACCAAATAGTCAATCCGGTTGACCACGGCATAGGCGGCAATTTCCCGTTCGGTCATGCGGTAGAGCGGTTTCACTTTTTTGGCAAAACCTTCGACGGATGCGGGAAGGCTTGGCGACTGTTTCTGCAAATATTCCTCCTGCCACTGCAGGACATTGCCCAGAAGCCTTGCAGCCTCATCATCTAAATTATGGCCCGTGGCCATCACGTCGTAATGGTTTTGCCAGGCCACCCGATTAAATTGATACCGTTTAATAGTGCCACAGGCTGAGCAGGTAGGGCGCTTGATCATATTGGCTAATTCTTTGATTCCCGCTCCAGCATCTTCTTTCACGGTATGAATCGTGAGTTGGGACCCGCAGGGTTCAGCCACCAATTTGGCAAACTGTTCGACTTTTTCTTTTGATCGGCTGGAATAACCGGGAATGCCTAAATCCACATACAGGGCATCGACCCGATAGCCTAATTTCAGGAGAATTTCCCAAAGGGTCAGGCTGTCCTTCCCTCCGGATACGGCAACCAGAATGCGATCTTCAGGGGAAAACATCCGTTGAGCCTTAATGGCTCGTTGCACCTGGGTTCGCACAAATTCAGTGAGACAATCCCCACAAAAGGCCGTATTGTGCCTTGGCAGTCCAAGTACCGCCCGTTTTGGACATTTTCGGCAGCGCATGAGTTTACCCTCCGGATATGACCGGGCGAATTTCAATGCTATCCCCATCCGCCACGGTTTCGTCTTCGGTCATGAGGTCCTGCCCGCGTATGATTAGGAAGGCCTCAGGGATTAAATTGAGTTCTTTGAAAATGTCGGCAACCCGTTTGGGGCCCTGGAGGACCACGTCACGAGTGGGATGGCTGAGATGGACTTTCATAGGTTCGAATCATAAAGACAGGTTCATGGGATTGGCAACTCATTAAATTAGGCTACTTTTTGTTTTAACCAGAGGTACACTTCCTGTTACTTCGATTGAGTCGGCAGGGCCGATTCCTTAGGAAGCTATTGGGTAATTATGTAGAGTGATAGGATAACCTATGATACGATGTAGGGAATGTTGAAAAACGCCGCCAGCGGCGTCCTCGCCCCTTGGCCGTGCTCACGTACTCCGCTGTACGCTCCCCCCATTCAGGTGGCTGTGGCCTTCCCTTCGACGGGCCTCAGCACAGGACGGGCTTTTTGAACATTCCTGATTTTTTTTGCGTTCTGAATGCTCCACAAGCAGATCAACAGGATAATTTTTTGATTATTTAGCCCTATACACATACTCGCCTTTCTCACAGAATGAACCCTCTGCACGCGAGATAGCTCTCTTATTATGGATAACGAAGGAGCAAGAATGAAACCCGCAGGTGATTCGCTGGACCAGCTTTGTATTAACACCATTCGTA
>JBDSHB010000286.1:0-2797 GCA_039918695.1 Nitrospirales bacterium
TTGTCGGCCTGGGTTAAGAGTTGAAAGGCCGTTTGGTAGTTCCCCTGAAACCAGGCCACATTGGCGAGGTAGAGATCGCCCGTCGTGAGGAGCTTGGGGTCATCCAGTTCTTTCGCAATCGTAAGGGCCTGATGGTATCGTTCCGCGGCCTGGTCGAACAGGCCGACTTTTTCATAGGTCAGTCCCACTTCATAGAGCACTTCGGCTTCTCCCTGTGGGTCGCCTTGCTCTTGATACAGTTTCAGCGCGGCCAGGAAGTTTTCACGGGCTTTCTCATATCGACCCAATCGAAGGTAGTAAATGCGGCCGATTCGACGGTATTGAAATGCCGTCTGCCCCATTTCCCCGATTTCCTGATAGAGAGAAAACGACTGGTTGAATTGTTCCAGGGCTTCCGTGTAGGCACCCATGTTTTCGCGGACAATACCCAATGTGGCCATGCCTTCTGCGAGGCGATCAAGTTCGTCGCCCTTTTCCCAAATTTGGTTGGCCTGTTCGAGGTGCTGCACGGCGATGTCAAAATGTTCCAGACGGGAATGCAGGATGCCCAAACGATATTCCGCCTCAGCTCGCTCGCCGACAGGGGTTTCCGTTGTGAGGGAATCCAGAAGCTTCTGTTGGAAGAACATGCCCTTTTCGTAATCGCTGACTTCAAACGCGGTTTCCACGGCCAGGGTGGTAAGTTCTTTGAAATTTTTTCGTTTTTTAGCATGCTCGATGAGCGCGAGCGCATGTTCGATGTGCAGGAGGGAGGCGGGAAAGTCTTTGGTCTCAAATGCATGAATGGCCTCTGCCACCTCCTGGTCGTAGATGGAGGCGGCATATTCCTGACGTTCGTCCGGACCCATGCCGGCAAATCCGTAGTGGCGGAATGGATATTTCCCCGTGTCCGATCCCCAGATATCTTTCGATGCGGCCACCACCGCCTCATCGGGAGGAAGCGTGTTGAGATGCGTCAGATATTGGTTCAAAAACTTGGTGGCGGTTTGGGAATCGAGCGGTGTCCGGCTCACGATGACATGAGGAAATCCGGCGCGCAGGAGAGAGGAGATCAGCACCCATGGAGAAGGCGACGAGGACGGGATACCGCCGAAGAGCAGGATCGAATGGTGTTGACTCCCGGCAAAATCGAGTACGGAGACAAATTCTCGCACATCTTGAGCTTCCTGTACTTCAAAGGCGAACGTATCCGGATTTTTTACAAACGCGGCAATGTTGGTGTGGATGGCCAGCGGATGATCGTGAGCGCCGACCCCGCTAAATTGCTGGAGCACAAATGGAATTTCTCCCGCACTCGAAGGCGTGGAGGGGAGAAAAGTACTTGGCGTGGTGATGTGAGAAAAAAAGAGGCTGCGCTGATGATAGCCATTCAGGAAGTCATAGAAGTTGCTGACCCACGTGAGCGGTTTCCCTTCGAGCGCCAATGAAGAAAGGGTGGATTCCAGTTCCTGCGGCATCGCCACATAGGCCGAGGCTGATTGTTGTAGCCGTTTGTGAAACTCTTCATCCCCGGTGGTCCCTTGTTCTGTGACCACAAGCGGGCTGTAATGGAGCGTATCCCCGTTATGAACAAAGCCATGATAGCCTTGCCGTCCTTTGAGAATTTTCAGATAGGGGTGTTGCGCGTCAACGCCCAAAAATATCAGGTCCCTGGTCGGAGGATAGGCCCAGAAGGACGCTGTGGCCCAGGGATATTCTTCAAACAGCGCATAGAGCGTGTCCTGGAGGGCAGGAGCCAGTTCTTCAATGGCCGCAACGTTCCCGTGATTTCTGGCTTGCCGGAGTTCCCCGAGTAACGATTTCAATTCCGGTTCATAGTCTCCCAAGCCTTTGAGAAACAGGTCCTCTCCCACGGCTTCATAGACAGTGCTGGTCATTTGTCGAATGCTCAGTTGCTCGGCCACGGTAAAGGCGTCGTCGGGGCGGCCTTCTTCAATCAATTGGTCGACCGAGAGCTGAATCAGACGTTCGTATGCGGGCCAGGTGTTGGTCTGACCGGTTGGGGGGTCGGTTTGCGCGGGGAAACGAAGGACGGCCTCAACGGATTGGTTGAGAAAATTTTTCCGCTTAAGGGGATCAGCGGCTTCTTCGGCCTGAGACAGATACCACAACCAGCTATTGGGAGATTGCCGGTCTTCCACCAGTTTGAGTAAGTCGCCCTGAATCCGGCGATACTCCTGAGATTGATCAGCCGTGCGCGCTAGTTCGGCCTGGTTCAACTTCACCAGAAATTGAGCGGGGAGACGTTCAGAATCTGAGAATAAGGCCGGCTTGAGAAGGAGCGAGTCGGCCTTCTGGTAATAGGACCACGGAAGGGTCTTATAGGTGAACTGCTCATGCATGCGCTGGACGGCATCAGCCGGCTTGAGGTGCTGATCCGGCGATGGTTCGGGAAGAAGCGAAAGGAGCATGGCGGTGTTGGTAAGTGTGAAGAACACATTGCGGTCTTCATAGTTTCGTTGCTGGAGATCCTGAATACCCGAGGTGATCGCCTCTACCAGGCTGTGTTCCGGGTTGTGGCCCTGTAAGAGGCTTTCGACTGCCAATGAAGACAGGTTATAGACGTTGACGCTGGTCCCGAACGGGATATTCAAGGTCCGGGTGTAATTCAAGGATTGACGAAAAGACTCCATCGCCTGCTGAGGATCATCTAACTGGTGGGACAGCACCCCCAGCCGATTCAAGACAATGGCTTTTTCTGTCAGTGCTGCTGCATCCTGGGTACCCGGCGCCACCTGATTGAGGAGCGCGAGTTTCTTGCGATAAAAATCCCGCGCGGGACCGGGTTCGTCTAATT
>JBDSHB010000287.1:0-5662 GCA_039918695.1 Nitrospirales bacterium
GCAGCCAAATGCGAAAGTCCGGAATCATGCCCAATAAATAATTGGGCATGTTGTAAATATTGGGCTACCTGAAGCAGATCCATTCCCGTCAGAATGGCATATTCAAGGTGAGTCAGTAACCCTTGCACATTTCTAAGAGAGTCTATATCTGCGGGTCCTCCTACAAGACAAATCTTCCTTTTCGGATTCCCCATCATCAGGCCATTGACAATACTTGCCCACAACACCGGAGAGGCACATTTGTATCGACTTCCACTTCCAGCATGGAGAACAATAAGTGGCTCCTTGATAGGAGAAGGGACTCTCAACGAGTGTGATTTGTGGAGCACAAGGTGCCGTGTAGTACTCACGTTTATTTCTATGTCACACAGGACCTGTGTCGTCCTAGCCCACGGTTGGAGTATTTCAACATACCGATCAACCATATGGTTGTTAAGCAATGTCGGGTCATGAGGGGACCGAAGAATACAGTTTTGGATTCCCGCGGTCTTCAACCAATTTCGCCAAATACCGTCTGCGTCCTCGAACCAACATATGGCTCTATCGCAACCACGAACAATCGACAAGAATTTTCCCTGATGAGAATCATTTTTCCCACGATATGCCAAAAACTCCAGACTATCAAAAGAATAGGCCTGATGAACTTCCTGCGTATCCACAAGGATGTCACCCAATTCCTTATGACCAAACCAAATCAGGCGATGCCCAGGAAATGCAATCTGCAATACCCGAAGAGCAGGCAGAGCCAATAACCCATCCCCTAATGCTCCAGGATGGACAATCAATAAGTTCGGGAGGGAAGGAGGCATACCATTATTTCAAGTGAGAAGCAGCTTTTCTAGCAAATTCATAATCGGAGGGGGTATTAATATTCAAAAAAGAATACCCATGTGGATCGATGTCTTCGAATAGAGATTCCTCAACAACTTGAACAGACAAAGATGGGTCCTTAACCAAACTTTGAATTCGAAGATTCCCGTCATGAATCATTCGCTCCATAATAAGGGAGCATCGTTTGGAATATCGTGCGTGAAGAGGCTGATATCCGGTCGAAAGCTTGACCATCAACACGTCACTATCAGGCATGGCACAAAGCCTGGAAATGACGAAAGAATTCAAAAAAGGCATATCGCAAGCCACAACAAAAACCGAAGGATGAGAGGCCTCCTTGATCCCAGTAAACATCCCGCCTAAAGACCCTGAATGAGGAATGGCGTCAGTTACTAATCTGACAGGAAGATGTCCACAAGGGTAATCTTCTATGGCAGTAACCAGTATTATCTCATCAAATAATTCCCCTAGGGTGAGACAAACCTTATCAAGAAATTTGGTCCCCCCCCATTCGAGATTTCGCTTATCTCTTCCCATCCTCCGGCTTTGCCCGCCAGCCAAAACCACACCGGAAATGTTGGAAATTTTTTTTATATTAGCCATAAAAAAAGGGGGTGGTTGCCCACCCCCTTCATTTTTTCGGATATTCCCGAGGTTCACATTTTTGTCAGACTTTTCCCTTACGACGATTAGCCCGTCTGGTCAAAAGCCACCCTTCAACAAGGACCAACCCAATGGCTGCTATCGTTGGATAAATATATGTTTCTTTTTCAATAGGTGGCTCTAACACAAGATAATAGAAAGCGGAGACCGCCATCTTTCGCCCCACATCCCCATTATGACCATCCCAAACAAAGAAATTGATAGGAATATATTTCCCCAATTCAATGTAAGCATCTTCTTCATAGTCACCTTTCAGTGGGCGGGTGACGATAACCGTCCATCGTCCATCTTTCCATTCAGCCTTCACCGTCTTCAGTTGTTCGGTGAAATCGTCACGATCTTCGAAGTCTACATCCCAACCTTCACCCTGGTAGGCTTTCAGTTCGCCGTCAGCCGTCCATTTCGTGATGTCCACCGGAAATCCCTCATCTCCCCAGAAGTATCTTGGTTTTCGAGGTGCAGGTAATTCCTGCCATTTTATGGGAAATTGGAAGGCAAGCCCATCATTAAACACTTGATAGGTCCTTTGTTTTGCGGCGATGGATTTAGGATGTTCAGGATTATCGGCAAATTTTGATCCTCCTGGTGCCTGCTCTTCTATACCATAATCACCAAGGTTTACCTCATACGGTTCCCAATCAACACTATCTTTCTGCACACTCTTTGTCCGGTCATCCCACCGAAACATAAACATAATATGGGTTTCATTGTACAAGGATTGAACCCAGACATCGTCAATTCTGTTAACGAAGTTTCTTGGCTTGTGCGTGATCTGTCCACCCATTGCCACAATCTTACGATCAACAAGTTTCCACCGTTCATCATGCTCATCAGCCGGAAGTTCTCCTTCTACGAATTTTGAAGGAACAACGAAATCAACTTTCGGCTTATCCGTTAAAGGATCAATTCCCCTAGGTTTAGCTGCCACTAAAGCCGCTGCGATTTCATCAGTCACATTACCACCAGCAATATCTACATCTTTATCCCGTTCGCAAAGATGGTTGACATAATTGGCAATGTGCCACCTGTCCTCAACGGTAGTATTATCGGCAAACGAAGGCATAGGCGTACCGCTCACTCCTGTCGAAAATGTCCTGAAAATATTCTTCACATTATACGCGTCCTGTCGGCTTCCTCTGAAATTCCAACATTTATGCCAGTCGGCAGGTTGAATGGAAAAACCCCAGTCATCCTTCAGGTTAAACGCGTTGCCATCTCCGCGACCCTCTATGCCATGGCATTCAATACACTTCATTTCTTTTACAAGCTCAGAGCCACGCTTCACCGATTCTGCTGTAGCAGGAACGGGTTGGATTGTCTCCAATTGCAACACATGAAATTCCTCAAATTCGGTATCTTGCCAACTACGATCCTTGACTAATTCCGTCGTCACGAAGGCTAAAACATCCCTGCGTTGATCTTCAGACAAAATACCCTCCCATGAAGGCATGGCCGAACCCGGCAATCCATGAGTCACGGTTTGAAATAAATCCAGGTCAATGAGGGGCAATTCACCACTTGCCGTATGGCGGATTTTAAAGGTACCAGAGTTAAAATTACGAGGTCTTGGCCATAGCCGATCAGCACCAGGTCCATCTCCAGACCCGTTAACGCCATGGCACCAAACGCATTTGGTGAAATATACCCGCTTTCCTGCTTCAACTTGTTCCGCAGATGGAGGAGCCGGGCGACTTCCTTCCGCAAATCCTTCCGCCATCTCAGCGTGGGAGGTGGTAGCTAAGCCCAGTCCGCCCATAAGGAGACTACAACTGAGGAGCCAGGCGCCTAGGCCACGCCTACCATATTCGGCTGGTGTCTTTTCGTTCATGACCATCCTCTTTTCAAAATGTCCAGTTTCGGATTTAATACCATTCATGTCCGCGTCCTCCTTATTCCCAAGTCCGCGGGTAATACCCGGTGTGCCAGTATTCAAACATAACGACTTTCCAGATTTCATCGACCGTTAAATGCTGTTCCCAAGGTGGCATGACGGATGCCCAGGGAAAAGCTTCACCGGGTAGTCCGATTCCCCCTTTAGAGACCCGCCAGAACACGAATGTTTCCTGTAATTGCGCGATGGTTCCCGCATCGGTAAAATTGGCGGGAATTGGATTGAAGGCAAAAGCCCAAAGACCACGACCATTCAAATTGTCTCCATGACAAAAATGGCAATTTTGGAAAAAGATCTCTCCCCCTTCACGAACATGCTTAATATAGCCTTTGGCATTCGGATCCCAAGGGTTATCCTCCGGGTTCTTTACATCCTTCATTAATCGTCCCATGGACTGATCAACGATATGGGCATTGCTATATGCCTGATCGTATTTTCCCTCTGGATTCACACGATACGGGTTGGCGGCGGTTTGCAAGACATACGTTTTCCCATGCACTTTAGTTGTTGCCGGTGGGGCCGGATGCACAGTTCTTAACTCAATGGGTTCATCAAAATTTGGAAGGAATGAATTGTAAGCAAATCCCCAGAGTCCGATAGGCAATAAAATCAATAGGGCCGTTCGGAGGAACTTCGTGAATCCGGTTTTTGCGTCCAACACATTGATGATAGGACGCTTAAATTCTTCCCACTCTGCTTGGGAACCAGACACCCACATGAAAATACCGCAGGCAGACACTGTGCCATAAATCGCCCGCACACTAAACGGAATGGGTGGGTAGATCCGATATTTCAAATAGAACAAATTCACAAATGCCCAGACAAAGATTCCTGCCCAAAACTTTGGCAAACCCATACCGGCTCTCTTGAGGGAGTAATTAATAATTGAAAACACCAGTATGCAGATCGCCAACTCAGAAATCATCTGCATCGGCATGTAGCCTTCGACTAGTTTAAGCCAAGTCATTCTTCCTTACTCCTTATAAAGGGTTATCCCCTAAATTAATATTCCTTATTCTTTTGGAGGTAAAGGTTGGCCTTCTTTCAATTGCGCCAAATAATCGACAATTTTATTGAGGGCCCCTCCTGTCAGCCTTACGCCAAAATCCTTTGGCATTTGATTGTCAGGGAAATCTTTCACCACGTACGCACTGGGGTTCAATATTGATTCAGTAATGTATTCCTTCGGCGATTTGGCTTTGCCTTGATAAGTCGGATCCTTCAAACGGTTAGGGGCATTCGAGCCCTCCATGAGAAGAGGCCCAACTTTTCCAACCGCATCCTGAATCCCTGGGATGGTATGGCAGGCAGGACATCCAGCCTTCATAAAGAGCTTGTCAGTTGGCTCGCTCCCGTCAGCTAAAATATTACCACCCGCACCGGCTTCTTCTTCTCCACCAGCTTTGGGACGATCAGCTTCAGGAATAAACTTTTCATATGAGGTAGCAATTACGTCATAAGCCGGAGCCTCTTTCCCTTCCCGCGTATACATCCAGGTATCCACAGCCGCTAATTCCCCCAAGGTCAATGATATCGGTGGTTTGTGAATCTTCGGCATAGGACTTGTTCCATCGTTTGAACCTTTAACCCCAAATCCCGTCACCACAAAACAACTCGGGCATGCATGTGACTCGGCAATATATTCCTGAGCATTAGTCGCCGTACCGGATCCTTCAAAGGCTTCCTTTTGCTCCGTGGTACGTGCCGCAGCATTATTCATGTGATAATTGGGCTCTTTTAACCTTTCCTCCGCTCTATCAGGAATTCCAAAAAGATTAGGTGCCCGTTCACTTAAAAATCCCTTTTGGAATCCATGACACAACGGGCATTGGCCCTTCCCAATGGCTCCTTGGGTTTTACTTTGGCCAATTCCACCAAAAATAATTTTTTCTCCCTCATCACCCAATTGCTGCGATGACATGCTTTGGAAGTCTAACTTTACGATAGGAGGAGGAAATCCACCCTCGACCTGCGGCAACCAATTTCCGTATCCTGAGAGGGCTGCCGCTACAAAGAACATGAATCCTCCAATTTTCATCAGTGCACTAATATTTGGAAAATAGAGACCCATGACGAATGCCATGATCGTGATCATGACCAGAGAAACCGGCAACAAACCACTGTCCGATTCAAAATTATGGGCATAATTGGAAATAGCCATTAAGGCCAAAAATGCACAGAAAATTCCAATTATGGTCTGAAAACTTGCCCTTTTCTTCTTTGCCGGATCCGAAATAGTTGCCTGGAAAAACAGCAACAGCCCAACCAGCATGAGCA
>JBDSHB010000288.1:0-5816 GCA_039918695.1 Nitrospirales bacterium
GAAGCACAGACAGCTACCCAACTGCTGGACCTAAAGCCGCGACTGGGCATTAGCCAATGTCTCCTCGGCGATACGGTTCGATACGATGGCGGACACAAACGGGATGCCTTCCTCACAGACGTGCTGGCCCCGTTTGTCGAATGGCTTCCAGTCTGCCCAGAGGTGGAAGCAGGCCTGAGCACCCCGCGAGAGGCCATGCATTTGGCCGGTGATCCCGATGCGCCACAACTCCTGACCATCCGCACCCACATCGATCACACCATGACGCTACAGACCTTTAGCCAGCGCCGGGTTCAGGAATTACAAGAGTCTGATCTGGATGGGTATATTTTTAAAAAAAGCTCCCCAAGCTGCGGGGTTTATCGGGTCAAGGTCTATACGGAGAAGGGGCAACCTTCCAAGCAGGGTACCGGTATTTTTTCCGCCGCCTTTCAAAAAGCGTTTCCGCTACTTCCGGTGGAAGAGGAAGGACGATTGACCGACGCACCGATTCGGGAAAACTTCATCGAGCGCATTTTTTGTTATCGAAGGTGGAAAACCCTGTTTCAGGAGCATCGGAACAGCCGCGGGGCGATTGTGCAATTCCATACCCGCCACAAATATTTATTGCTCACCCACAGCCGTTCGCATTACCACGATCTTGGACAACTCATCGCGAAAGCCGGCCAATACACACCTGGTGACCTCGCAGGTCGTTACGGCCCCCTATTTATGGACGCGCTGAAAATTAAGGCCACCGTGCGAAAGCATGTGAATGTCCTCCAGCACCTGGCCGGCCACTTCAAAAAGCAACTCAGCCCGATTGAACGGGCCGAATTGCAGGAAACCATTCAGGATTACCACCGTCATCTCACACCCCTGACCGTGCCGCTGACGCTCATTAAACATTATGTGCGCATCCTGGCTGTTCCCTATTTAGTTGATCAGGTGTACCTCAATCCACATCCTAAAGAGCTGATGTTGCGCAATCATGTCTAACATTGCAAACGATTCCCAGAAATATCGGATTAAATCTGTGGCCAGTACCACAGGACTCAGCGCCCACGTGATCCGGAAATGGGAAGAACGCTACCAATTGGTCCATCCTCAGCGAGCTCCTAACGGCTATCGACTCTTTACGGAAGATGACATTCAATTTCTCCTGTACCTGAAATCACAATTGGATCATGGGGAATCCATTGGGCAATTGGCCCAGGCCGGTGAGGACGAACTCCGACAATCGATGAATCATGTCCCTCTCAATCTCTCGGGAATAGCCCCCCTCTATTGGAATGACACCCAAGACGTGATTAGGTTGGCCAGGCAGCAGGACGTAGGGGCCATTACCGCCATGCTTGAGAAATGGATCAACCAAATGGGGCTTGAGAAAGCCCTGGAAGACATTATTTTTCCGCTCTTGCGCCTGATTGGCGAACTATGGCATCAAGGTGGTATGAGTCTCAGAGGGGAACAAAGTGTGAGCCGGTTGGTGCGTCAGCACCTCGTTAACGTTCTTCGCGAAGAACCTCCTCCGGGAGGACCACACGCTTTCATCGCCTGTGTGCCTGGAGACTTTCATGAAATTGCTCCACTGACCGCAGCGGTTCTTCTGCGAGGACTTGGATGGCACAGCATCTATCTCGGCCCCAATGTTTCATTTGAGATGTTGGAAATGGCTTTGCGCCGGAAACCCGCCCAGCTCATTATTCTTGCCTGCAATCTTGACCCGGGAGAGAAAATACTACAATCCTGGCTCCGGAACATCACTCGACATCTTCAGCCATCGTGTGCGGTGATGGTGGGCGGACCAGGGTTCAAACCGTATGCACCAATCCTTCGCACTCACAACATTATATGTTTCACTCACGTCCAGGATGTCAAAAATTTACAACAACGAACCGGCATGGCTGAAAGCGCCAGGGCTTTCCACCCATCATCATTCATCTCCTGGCAATCATAGGGAGTCCACGACATGTCAGAAATCAAAAAAGCTATTCTTCTGGTTGGACACGGAGGCATTCCCAAGGGATACCCGTCTGATCTCATCACCAAACTGAAACGCCTTGAAGCCCAGCGAAGGGCAACCGGCAGTCCCATGTCGCCAGAAGAATTAGAATTGGACACCAAAGTTCGCACATGGCCGCGGACCCCTGAGACAGATCCTTACCAGGCTGGGCTCGAAGCCCTTGGGTCTGCCATGAAGCCACTCTTAAACGGATCGTTGTTTGGCCTGGCCTATAACGAGTTCTGCGGACCGACACTCGCCGAAGCCGTTGAGTCCCTCATTGGCCAGGGAGCACAGACGATTACCGTGGTCTCGACGATGTTTACTCCTGGAGGATCGCATTCCGAATGTGAAATTCCCGAAGAACTGGAAGAACTGCGCAAGAACCACCCGAAGGTCACTCTCATCTATGCCTGGCCCTATAATCTGGAGAAGGTCTCAAAAATGTTGATGGAACACATCCAACAATTTTGATAGGCTTTAGTGCTTGCCCCTCTTTTCCACACGCAGATAGAGGTCAGTGATACACATATGGCGGCCAAAGGGAAAAACACGGTCACCCAAAAGCGACAGGCATCGCCCAAGCCCTCAAAACTGGATACGATCCATCATGTGGCGATTCCAGTCCCGAACGTGGCCAAAGCAGTCGAATGGTATACCTCCCGCTTCAACTGTTGCGTGGATTATATCGATGAGTCCTGGGCGCTTCTGGGCTTCGCCAATACCAAGCTGGCCCTTGTTCTCCCTCGGGAACATCCTTCTCATTTTGCGCTCAGTCGTCCAGATGCCAACAAATTTGGAGATCTCATCACTCACCGTGACGGACTCAATTCGGTCTATATCACCGATCCCTTCGGCAATTCGATTGAGGTGTTGGAAGAATCATAAATTGCACGGCTTTCGGCATAACAGGCCTATCCTTCTTTCTTCCTTGGCCTACACCAACACATTTCTCCTATGAATGCTGATGTGCTCATTATTGGAGCAGGCCTCGCCGGACTTTCCTGCGCAAAAGCGTTAGCCGATTATGGGATAGATTTTTTACTTCTTGAAGCATCCGAAGACGCAGGGGGACGGATTCGCACAGATCACGTCAATGGCTTTCTTCTAGACCGGGGCTTCCAGGTCTTTTCTACGGCTTATCCTGAGGCCAAACACATATTGGATTACTCTGCTCTCGAGCTCCATCATTTTTTTCCTGGTGCGGTGATTCGGTGCCTTGGAGAGTGGCATCGAATGTCCGATCCCTTCCGACATCCCTTTCAGAGCCTTCAATCGCTCTTCACTCCTATCGGAAGCCTTTCTGACAAAATCCGGGTGGCAACATTTCGCCATCGGGCACGTTCCGGAAACTTAAACGATCTGTTTCAGAGGCCCGAAACCTCAACACTCCAACACCTCAAAGATTTCGGATTTTCCTCCTTGATGATTGAACGATTTTTTCGACCATTCCTTGGTGGCGTATTTTTGGATCCGGAATTACAGACTTCCAGTCGTATGGGAGAATTTGCCTTACGGATGTTTGCGTCTGGTGACATTTCACTTCCTGCCTGGGGGATGGGAGCCATTCCCCGACAATTGGTATCCCGTCTTCCGGCAGGACGAATTCGAACGCAAGCCAGGGTCGCATCCATTCAAAAAACCGGGGTGACCTTGGAATCCGGGGAAGCCCTATCCGCTCGCGCCATTGTCCTGGCTACCGACGGATTAGCCGCAAGGAGACTTGTTCCAGACCTCAAATCATCCCCCTATCGCCGTGTGACCTGTCTCTACTATGGCGCCCCTGAGCCGCCCTTTTCAGGGCCATTTCTTTTATTGAACGGAGAGGGAGCCGGTCCAATCAATAACCTCTGTGTCCTCACTCAAATCGTCCCGACCTATTCAACCACCAACAAGCAGTTGATCTCCGTTTCAGTGTTAAACCATGCTGATCCTTCCACAGGAGACCTTGCCATCCGGGTTTGCCAACAATTGCGTGAATGGTTTGGCTCACAAGTCGAAGACTGGCAGCCAATTCGAACCTATCACATCACGGCCGCTCAACCCGTCCAGGTCCCACCATTTCCTAACCCGTTCTCCCGTCAGACACATGTTCAGGATGGAGTCTTCGCATGTGGGGATTTTTGTGCCACCGGGACTATTGATGGAGCCCTCTTTTCCGGTCGCCGCGCAGCGGAGGATATTCGAAAATGGCTGGAGGCATGATATCCGGCCTCCTCCCTGTTTTCTAGAATTCCATACCCGACAACATTTCAATCTCGATTGTGGTCATTGAGACGGTCTGCCCTCAGACATCCATACGCAGGGATTGAGCCGCCTTCGGTTGTCTAAGGTTTTCCATTTCCCTTTGACCTCCCTCAGACCCCAGGGTGTACACTGAAAAAGAAGCAACATTCAGAGCCCCACAGGAAAGGCACTTTTTTAGCATGGGACAAATTACCCCCAAATTTTCAGATACGGACATTCACATTCTCGAACGTGGTCTAGGATGGATTAAGGACGCTGAGGACGCTTTTGCCGATAAGCTTTTCCATCGCCTGTTGCGGGATCATCCTGAGGTCACAACCTCTCTCCATTCAATGGGACTACAACCATTCAGCAGGCGAATCGTTCAGATCCTCGATACGATTATCAGGGAAATCCGCTCATGCGGAAAAATTCATTCACCCATCAGAGAACAATGGACAGACCTGCTTCCCACACCGGTGGGCCACCTGGAACCTCGTCAACTGCTAAGGATGGCGGAAACTTATTTGGACATTTTTTCTGAGCTGGCGGAAGATGCCTGGAGCCCGGCCATGGAATCTGCCTGGAGAAAAATCATTCACGAGGTGAGCGTCAGCTTGTGGGGACAACAACCTGAAAATTTGTCCCTTGCAAAAATTTCATCGCCCTTTCCATTCATCAAAAGGAGAAATAATCGCATGAACCAACCGTTTACATTTTTTTTGGCGACCTTCATGATTTTGGCGGGCGGCATCGCCTCCATCGGGCTTTGGAGTCGTTATCGGCTGGCAGAAGTCAGGCTATCAAGGAAGCCAAGGCTTAAGAAAGTCTGGTGCTGATTGGCCGCCGGTATGATGACAAGGTTCCAAAACGATATTTTCCAAGAATCGGAAATATTGAGAAATTAGCTCCCAGCGTAAAGGAGAATTATGAAATATCCGACGCATCAATCTATGCATCAACGCCAAATGCATTCAATCATGCTCATCTCTGGAATTCTAGCGATAGGGGTTTTCTTCGCCATGGTCGACATCCCTCTGGCCGTCAGCCAACCGGTGACGATTCCCATTGCTTCCATCAAGGGAGACATCGCGATGGATGCGGCAAACCCTATCTGGGAGTCGGTCCCTGGAGTCGTCGTTCCACTGAGTGGTCAGACCATTACCACTCCCATGCATCCTAATATCTCCGTAAAGACTGTGATGGTGAAGATGGCCACCAATGGAAAAGACATTGGTGTCTGGGCCAACTGGGGTGACCAGACCATCAACAACACCACCATTGGACCTCAAGATTTCCGAGATCAAATGGCCATCCAGTTTCCGGTTCAGGATGCCGGAGCTCCCCCATTTCAATGCATGGGTCAATCGGGGGGAACCGTCAATATTTGGAGATGGAACGCCGAATGGCAAAAAGACCTTGGCACCGGAGTGGCCGGCATGTGGGACGTGGATCAACAATACCCCTCTATAGCCTGGGATTATTATTATGAGGAGCCGTCAGGAGGGGTTACGTATACGAATCGTACCGGACGAAGCTCTGGGCCCTTTAATGAGGGTATCTGGTCAGGAAATATCATGTCAGACCCTTCACTCCGAATCAGTTC